>JANNRN010000159.1:0-16311 GCA_031401375.1 Phyllobacteriaceae bacterium
GTAGCCATTGGTCTTCATCCTTTGAATGCCTCGTCGAGCGAAGCCGTTTTTTGTTGCTTGCGTTGACCAGTGCCGTTTTGCGCCGTCAACAAGGTCCGCTTGTCGGGTGCAAAGCGGATTGAGGCTGCGTCTAGCCTGTCCCGGCAGCTTTCGTCAAGTGCTGGTTGCCGTTGCCACCAAAGATTTAGTGTTGAAAAACAATGGTTTATGAATACGGTAACATGATACCATACAAATAATACCGCAAATCTCCCGCCAATCCCTAGGCCGGGATCGCAAATGTGCCGGTGGCGTGGGCGACCATGACGCCGTCGCTCGCCTGGCGCATCCACACTTCGCAGACGGCGTTTCGCTTGCCGAGGCGCAGGATTCGACCTTCTCCCAGCACCGGCGACAGGGCGGGCTTGCGCAGAAAGTTGATGTTCATCGAGGAGGTGACGGCCAGTGCAACCGGACCGATATGGGCAATGATGACGGTGAATGCGGTAAGATCAGCAAGCGCAAACAGCGACGGACCCGAAATCGTTCTGCCGGGGCGCAAATGGGAATTGTCCGGCGTCAGTTTCAAAACCGCGCTGCCGGGGCCGGTCGCCTCCACCGAAAACGGCAGGCCCGGCCCAAAAACCGCGGAGAAGTCCCGCTCAAGAAATTCCCGGACCTCTAACAAAGTCATCACCGGGCTCAGCGCTTCAGTCATTTCTTTCCCTCTGGGTGAATTCTTGCTACCCGCTTCGACGTCCGCCTTGGACAATCACGCGACAAGAGGCGTTATCATGCATTCAAAGAGCTGGGCAGTGCTGCTTTGGTTGACAATGTCGGTTGCCGGCGTGTGCGAGGCGCAGGAATCTCCAGTGACGCCGCTGGAGTTGACGGCTGAATCCGTTGATAGATTTATCGAAACATTTCCGGCGCTTGCCGCAAAACTTGCAAAAATTGATCCCGAGTTTGATGTCACCGATGCTGATTCACTGGTCGGACAAATCAGCTTGATGATCGAAGGTGATCCACTCGACAGTGTGCTCGACGCGGTCGCTTTGAGCGAGGGATATAAAACATTTGATGATTGGGGCGCCATCGCCGGCAATGTGCTGGTGGCCCGGCTCTGGGCGGAAAATCCGCTGGATCAGGACGAAATCTCGGCTTCCGAGGCTGAAATCATGGCACTGACCGACATTTCGGAAGACGAGAAAAGCGAAATGATCGCCGGCCTGCACGAGGCGGCGGGAGTGGCGAATGACCGCAAGCCAAGCAATGCCAACATCGCATTGGTCAAAGCCAGGCTCGCCAGACTGGACGAAATGATTGGCACAAGCGAATAGGTGATCTCATGACGATCAAACAGCGGCTCACGCTTGTCACCCTCGGCGTCTCGGACTTTGAGCGGGCGAGGCAATTCTATCAGGCGCTTGGTTGGAAGCCCTCGTCCGCCAGCCAGCAAAACGTCGCGTTCTTCGACTTGAACGGCGTGGTCCTCAGCATCTATCCGCGCCATTTGCTGGCTGAGGACGCCAATGTCACAAACTCGGCGCCCGGCTTTTCCGGCGTGACACTTGCCTACAACGCCGAAAGCGAGGCTGAAGTCGATCGCGTCCTCGCCCATGCCGTATCGGTCGGCGCAAAGCAGGTCAAACGGCCGCAAAAAGTGTTCTGGGGCGGCTATTCCGGCTATTTCGCCGATCCCGACGGCCATTTGTGGGAAGTTGCGCACAATCCGTTTTTCCCATTCGATTCCGATGGAAGGATGACTCTCCCCAAATGAACCATGACCATTACCCAGACAGCTATATTTCCGGCGTGCTCGCCGAATGCAAAACCATCGCCCTTGTCGGCGCGTCGCCCAACGAGGCGCGGCCAAGCTTTGGCGTCATGCGCTTTCTGCTTGGCAAGGGGTACAAAGTGACGCCAGTCAATCCGGGGCAGGCGGGCAAGGAAATACTGGGGCAGAAGGTCTCAGCTACTTTGGCAGACCTTTCCGAACCGGTTGACATGATCGACGTCTTCCGCGCCTCGCAGGCAATTCCGGCTTTAGCCGATGAGATTTTGGCGCTGCCTTGGCGGCCAAAGGTCGTCTGGATGCAACTTGCCATCCGTGATGATGCCGCAGCCAAGCGGCTTGAGGCTGCCGGGATCAAAGTCGTGATGAACCGTTGCCCGGCCATTGAGCTGCCAAGGCTTGCAAGATCGGCGGCAAACCGCTGACTGACAATTTGGTCAGCGCTTCGAACAGAATTGCGTCGCTTTCCTTTCTTGCGGAAACCTGTTTTGTTTTGCGCCGGATTAAGAAAACAATAGCTGCGCCAAAGCCTTGGGCTTTTGCTAGCCTGAAAACGAACCAACTGGAGAATTGATCATGGCCAAGCGCACCCCCGGAATTGAAACCTTGTCAGTACATGCCGGGGCAAAGCCCGATCCGGCGACGAACGCCCGGATCACGCCGATCTACCAGACCACCGCCTACACGTTCAACGATGTCGACCACGCGGCCTCGCTGTTCGGACTGAAGGCATTCGGCAACATCTACACCCGCATCATGAACCCGACCCAGGGCGTGCTTGAGGAAAGGGTTGCGGCGCTCGAAGGCGGCACCGCGGCGCTGGCGGTGGCTTCGGGCCATGCCGCCCAACTCTTGATTTTCCACACGCTGATGCAGCCCGGCGATGAATTTGTGGCGTCAAAGAAACTCTATGGCGGCTCAATCAACCAGTTTGGCAACTCGTTCAAGAGTTTTGGCTGGCACGTCAAATGGGCCGATCCGGCTGATCTCGATGCGCTTGAGGCCGCCATCAACACGAAAACCCGCGCCATCTTCATCGAGAGTTTCTCCAACCCTGCAGGACAACTCACTGATATTGAAGCGATTTCAAAGATCGCGCACAAGCACGGCCTGCCGCTGATCGTCGACAATACGATGGCCACGCCCTATTTGATCCGGCCATTCGAACATGGCGCCGACATTGTCGTGCATTCGCTGACCAAATTCCTGGGCGGACACGGCAACTCGATGGGCGGCATCATCGTCGACGGCGGCACCTTTGACTGGTCGAAATCCGGCAACTATCCCATGTTGTCCGAACCACGGCCCGAATATGCCGGCGTCAAGCTGCACGAGACGTTCGGCAATTTTGCCTTTGCCATCGCCTGCCGGGTGCTCGGCCTGCGTGATCTTGGACCTGCCATCGCGCCGATGAATGCGTTCCTGATCCTGACCGGCATTGAAACGCTGCCCTTGCGCATGCAGCGTCATTCAGACAATGCCCAGAAGGTGGCCGAATGGCTCGAGAAGCACGAGAAAGTCACCTGGGTCGCCCACCTTGGCCTGAAGAGCGATCCGACCAACAAGCTCCTGAAAAAGTATTCGCCGAAAGGCGCAGGCTCGGTGTTCACCTTTGGCGTGAAGGGTGGTTACGAGGCTGGCGTCAATCTGGTGCAGGGCCTCGAACTGTTTTCGCACCTGGCAAACATTGGCGACACCCGCTCGCTCGTCATCCATCCGGCTTCCACGACCCATAAGCAACTCACAGACAGCCAGAAGACCGCAGCCGGGGCGGGGCCTGACGTTGTGCGCCTTTCGATTGGCATCGAAAATGTTGACGATATCATTGCGGATCTGGAACAAGCGCTGGCAAAGCTGGGCTGAACAAAGCGGCCGTTCGCGCCGCAATTGATGGCGCCTGCCAGTGTCGCCCCGTCGTTCATCCGGATCGAGGCTGGCACCGCGATCCCGTCACGATTGCGCATCAGCATTTCACGGAAACGCAGATGCGCTCTAAGTTACTGAATTGCCGCGTTGTCCTGTGCTTTTGATGATTCCATCAAAAGCGGAAACACTCTGGAGCGCCTGAACATTCCCTCCGGCCCGCCCTTGTCTCAAAATGGAAATCCGCTCCAAACGAGGTTTCATTCGGGTCAATCGCAAATTAACGCCGCCAGGGCAGCGCAATAATCGAAAACGGAGATCAAATCGTGAGCCTCAAACTTTTCATGCCGGTCAATACCGGACAAGTGCCGCCGGACATATCAAGGCCCGCACCAGACAAAGTAGTTCACGGCGACCCGGTTCATACCACGTGGAATGTCGAAGAACGCGACGGCGGCCTTTATGCAGGCATCTGGGAATCAACACCCGGAAAGTGGTCGATTTCATACGATGAATGGGAGTTTTGCCACATATTGTCAGGTGTCTCGGTCGTCAGTGACGAAAACGGAATTGCCAATCGCGTTGAGGCCGGTGACAGTTTCGTGCTGCGTCCAGGTTTCAGGGGAAGCTGGGAAGTCATTGAAACAACACGGAAAGAATACGTGATCAAGCTGTAGCTTGACTTACCAAACTACGTCCAGCCGCTCCAGCCCATGGAAATGGTAGATGTCGCGGTATTGGGGCTGGCTTGCAAGGCGCAGCTTCGGCAGCCGTTCCATTAGCACCTTGAGCGACACTTGCAGTTCCAGCCGGGCGAGTGGCGCGCCGATGCAAAAATGGATGCCGGCGCCAAATGTCACGTTCTTCTGGTCGCTCCGGTTGGGATCAAAAACCCCGGCGTTGGAAAATGCCCTCGGATCCCTGTTGGCGGCGCCCAGCATCAGGCCGATGCTTTCGCCGCGCCTGATAGTCACTTTGCGGTCAGATCCGGGCGAACCCACAGCCATTTCCTGATTGGCATAGGCATAGCGCGTGAACATGTGGAGCGGCGCATCGTAACGAAGCGCCTCTTCGACAACGCGCTCCGCCGCACCCTCGCTTGCAAGGGCTGCCGCCGGATCATCGAACCAGTCAAGCAGGCACTTGACGGCATTGCCGCTCTGGTGGACGGTCGCCTCGTGACCGGCGTTGAGCAGCAGAACCGCCGTCGAAACGAGTTCGTCCTGTGTCAGTTTCTGCCCTTCGGCTTCCACGGCGGCAAGCAGACTGAGAAGGTCCTCGCCCGGACGATTGCGGCGCGATTTCAACTCCTCCCGGATGAACGCTGCAAAGTCTCTTGATGCGGCATCGGCGCGCTCCTCAACTTCCCGCGCCGGCGCAAGGACGTACATGGCGACCATCGCATGTGACCAGTCGAGCAGTTGCGGTCCCATTTTCTCGTCAATGCCCAGCATGTTGGCGATGATGGTGACCGGCAGCGGTGTGGCAAAGGCGGTGATCAGATCAGCGGCGTGTTTATCCGCAAAACCATCAACCAGTTCGTGCGACAATGCCTCAAGCCGTGGCCGCAGCCGTTCAACCTGCCGGGAAACAAAGGCGCGGGTGACCAGCGTTCTGAGGCGCGTATGCACCGGCGGCTCGCGCTCCAGAAGCGAATGCGCCTCAAGGGCATCGAAATGGGCGACATGTCCGCGCGGCGCGCCTTCGGGCTGGGGCGAGGGCGGTCCTGCCGGATTTTCACGCCCGAAATTGCGGTCGCGCAGCAATTTCGACACATCGTCGTAGCCAATGAAGCACCAGAAGCCGAAATCTTCCCAGTAAAAGACCGGCGCGGCCTGATGGAGATAGGCATAGGCCTCATAGGGGTTCTGAAAAAACCGCTTCTCGTGCGGATCGAGGCGCACGTGACGGCTGTTGGCGTCAAACTGCAGGTAGTCAGGCTTTTCAATCATGAACTGACGCTAATCGATTGCGCATTGCGTTTCCATGGCCAAAAGGCCGGGCCTCTTATCGTCTCGCCGGATTAAGCCCGCAAACCACTGCAATCAGAGATTAACTTTCGAAAGGCACAATAGCGTGGACCGCAAGCAGTCGCATTGTCGTTTCCTTATGCGCCAGTGTGAAATCCAGGACCAGGCGCATCGAGCAATCTCGACGTAGCAACAGGAGAGAATAACGTGGCGAAAGCTGAATTTCGGGTGCGAAGCGCCGAGCGTGATCGAAAGAATGATGATCTTCGCATCGAGAGGCTCGACAAGGTCCTGCAGGACGTCATTTCCGAGGTGCGCCGCGAAAAAACCGGATTGCGCGCCCGCTACGAGGGCTCGATTGACAATGAAGTGCGCCCGCTCGATGCGCTCGACATGAGCCCGAAGCCATCCAAAGGCAAGGCCGAGACCGAAGACTCGCTTGCGCAATGCATCGCAAGACTGAAAAAGCTGGATTTGCAGGAAAGCGTCTTGAAGCAGATGCAACAGGACTTGGCGCGATTGCAGGGCATATCCGCCGAGTGAGCGGTTTTTTTCGGGCTGCGCCCTTGTGTGCCATCAAGTTCACAGCCGCCGCGCCACAGTTCGGATCAGGATCATTGTCTCCGTCAGCGGGCTTTGCAGAGCCCGTAAGTCCAAGAGCGCCGGACAATCCGCGCATGTCGCAATTGACGGGCCTTCGTTGATTGGCCCAAGGCTGCGCACTGCCATAATGTGATACAGCGCGCGCCTTTTGGTGTAAGTTCAGGATCTGAACACCGGCAGGCAAGTTGCCCGCTCTCCTTCCGCTGCAGCCAGTGTCTCAATCATCGCAGGATTGCTTCTTCGCTTATCGATCTGCCCGCGAACGCCAACTGGAGGAAAACGAGATGACAACCGAACTCACCTATCTGGCCTACGCCGCTTTGCTGTCGTCGATGCTGTGGATTCCCTATATCGTGGCGCAGGTTCAAACCAATGGGTTCTTGGCCCCGGAAAACTATGTCGACCCCACGCCACGGACTGTGCCGCTCTGGGGCCAGCGTGCGCATCGCGCCTATCTCAACTCGGTCGAGGTGTCTGCACCTTTTGCGGCGCTTGTTCTGATAATCCATGTGACGGCGCAGTCGAATAGCGCAACAGCCTTTCTCTGTATGGCGTTTTTCTGGCTGCGCCTCATCCACGCCATCGTCTATTGGCTCGCCATTCCCTATGTGCGCACACTCGTGTTCACCCTTGCCTTCTTCTGCGTCCTCGGCCTCTTCTGGCAAGCGGTCACCTGAACCGCGCCCGGGCCCGTTTCAAAAACATTCAACAGCCAGCGGCTTTGGCCGCGAATTAGCCATGATCGAACCTTGTGCGGCGTGAAATGCTGCCACATCTTGCGAAACGAGCGGCTCGCATCCTATCTAGCTGACAAGCAGGATGAGTCGGCAAGTGCTTTGCTGATCGGAACACTGGAGACGTCAAATGCGCGACCCGATTGAGACAGCAATGAACCTGGTGCCGATGGTTGTTGAACAGACCAACCGCGGCGAGCGCGCCTACGACATCTTTTCGCGGCTCCTGAAGGAGCGCATCATTTTCATCACCGGCCCGATCGAAGACGGCATGGCGACGCTCGTTTGCGCGCAGCTCCTGTTCCTGGAAGCGGAAAACCCGAAAAAGGAAATCAGTCTCTATATCAACTCGCCGGGCGGCGTTGTGACATCCGGCATGGCCATTTATGACACGATGCAGTTCGTCAAACCTCCGGTCTCGACCCTGTGCTTCGGTCAGGCGGCGTCGATGGGCTCATTGTTATTGACTGCCGGAGAGAAAGGCATGCGTTACGCGTTGCCGAATGCCCGCATCATGGTCCATCAGCCCTCTGGCGGTTTCCAGGGTCAGGTGACCGACATCCTGATCCATGCCCGCGAGGTCGAAGCCTTGAAGCGCCGGCTCAATGAAATCTACGAGCGGCACACTGGCAAGCCCTATGACGAGGTTCACGCCGCCCTAGAGCGCGATAATTTCATGACTTCGATGCAAGCGCAGGAATTCGGCTTGATTGATCGCGTGCTCGCAGAACGCGACCCGCCTGTTGCATCCTGAGCGCACTGACAGCCCGTCTTTCAAACTCTGTCGGAAGTGATGATTCCGGTTTTACGGCATTGGACCGGCGTTGTGATTCTGCCAAGGAAATGAACCGGTTACGTTAAGCCTCTGTTGAGTTTCTCGGCGCAAGCTTTGTGACAGTTTAACGATTCGCGTGTAAGCTTACGGGTGCGGGCCCGAAACATTCTCGTTTGGGCGTGTTAGTTGTTAATTTTTGCTGGGGGCGCTATATCCGGCAAAGAAGCGGAATTAGGCGGCTTGGAAAGCGCCGTGATGAAAGGGCCTGTGAATGAGCAAGGTGAACAACGGCGGCGATTCCAAGAACACGCTTTACTGTTCGTTCTGCGGCAAAAGCCAGCATGAAGTGCGCAAACTGATTGCCGGTCCGACGGTGTTCATCTGCGACGAATGCGTCGAATTGTGCATGGATATCATCCGCGAGGAGAACAAGACCTCCATGGTGAAGTCGCGCGAAGGCGTGCCGACACCACAAGAGATCATGAAGGTTCTCGATGATTACGTGATCGGCCAGCCGCACGCAAAACGCGTGCTCGCCGTTGCCGTGCATAACCATTACAAGCGCCTCGCCCATGCCACCAAGAACAGCAATGATGTGGAACTGGCAAAGTCGAACATTCTGTTGATCGGCCCGACCGGCTGCGGCAAGACTTTGCTGGCGCAGACGCTGGCCCGCATCATTGATGTGCCCTTCACCATGGCCGACGCCACCACGCTGACCGAAGCGGGTTACGTGGGCGAAGACGTTGAGAACATCATCCTGAAATTGCTGCAGTCCGCCGACTACAATGTCGAGCGCGCGCAACGCGGCATTGTCTATATCGACGAAGTCGACAAGATTTCGCGCAAGTCCGACAATCCTTCGATTACCCGCGATGTGTCGGGCGAGGGCGTTCAGCAGGCCTTGCTCAAGATCATGGAAGGCACGGTCGCCTCGGTTCCCCCTCAGGGCGGACGCAAGCATCCTCAGCAGGAATTCCTGCAGGTTGACACGACCAACATCCTGTTCATCTGCGGCGGCGCGTTTGCCGGCCTCGAAAAGATCATCTCGGATCGTGGCCGCAAGACCTCCATCGGGTTCGGCGCCAATGTGGCGGGTCCGGAGGACCGCCGCACCGGTGAGTTATTCCGCTCGGTGGAACCGGAAGATCTGTTGAAATTCGGCCTCATTCCCGAATTCGTCGGCCGTCTGCCGGTTCTGGCGACACTTGAGGACCTCGACGAGCCCGCGCTCATCAAGATCCTTGTTGATCCGAAGAACGCGCTGGTCAAGCAGTACCAACGCCTGTTCGAGATGGAAAATGTCGAATTGACTTTCCACGAGGACGCGCTCGGCGCCATTGCGCGCCGCGCCATCGACCGCAAAACCGGTGCCCGCGGGCTTCGCTCGATCATGGAAGGCATCCTGCTCGACACGATGTACGAATTGCCGGCCCTTGATGGCGTTCAGGAAGTGGTCATTTCCTCGGAAGTTGTCGACGGAAATGCCCGTCCGCTCTACATTTACTCAGAACGCCGCAATGAGAAGGCCAATGTCAGCGCCTGAGGCGCTGGTGATGCGTTAGTCTGCGCGTGACTTGTGTAACCGGCAGCGTGTGTGTCGCGTGCTGACTGCGAAGATATGTAGCAGCCTCATGATTTTTCAGGTGTTTTGGAAGCCCCCGCTTGAAACCCATGTTGCGCTACGCCAGATAGGACACGACACCGGGTTCGTTGCATCGGCTGCTTGGCGGAGATGAAGCGGATATGTCCGCGTGGATACCGTTGAAAGGACAGAAAATGGTAAAATCCAAAGCAGTTGCGGGTGGTTCTGACGGGCAGTTCGCCGTCTTGCCGCTGCGCGACATTGTCGTTTTCCCGCACATGATCGTGCCGCTTTTTGTGGGGCGCGAGAAGTCGATCCGCGCACTCGAAGACGTGATGGCCGGCGACAAGATGATTTTGCTCGCAACCCAGAAGAATGCGACGGATGACGATCCGGGCCAGGATGCGATCTATCGCATTGGAACGCTCGCCTCCGTGCTGCAATTGCTCAAATTGCCCGACGGAACCGTGAAGGTTCTGGTCGAGGGCCGCTCCCGCGCGGAAATTCGCGAGTTTACGACACGCGCCGACTTCTATGAAGCAGACGTTGCAGTGCTTGAAGAACCGGTGGACGACGCCGTTGAGCTTGAGGCGCTCGCCCGCTCCGTTGTCAGCGACTTCGAGAATTACGTAAAGCTCAACAAGAAGATTTCGCCTGACGTCGTCAACGCCACCAGCCAGATCGACGACTTCTCCAAGCTCGCCGACACTGTCGCGGCCCATCTTTCCATCAAGATCGCCGAAAAGCAGGACATGCTCGAAACCTTGAGTGTCAAGTCGCGTCTGGAAAAGTCGCTTGGCCACATGGAATCCGAGGTGTCGGTCCTGCAGGTCGAAAAGCGCATCCGCTCGCGCGTCAAGCGCCAGATGGAGAAGACCCAGCGCGAATATTATCTGAACGAGCAGATGAAGGCCATTCAGAAGGAATTGGGTGACGGCGAGGACGGCAAGGACGAAGCCGCTGAAATCGAGGCGCGCATCAAGAAGACCAAGCTGACCAAGGAGGCCCGGGAAAAAGCCGTAGCCGAATTGAAGAAGCTGCGGACGATGAGCCCGATGGCTGCGGAAGCCACCGTCGTGCGCAACTATCTTGACTGGATGCTGTCGCTGCCCTGGAGCCGCCGCTCGAAAATCAAGAATGACCTGGGCTTTGCCGAAAAGGTGCTCAACGAGGACCATTTTGGCCTCGACAAGGTCAAGGACCGCATCGTTGAGTATCTGGCCGTGCAGAGCCGTTCGGCCAAGCTGAAGGGTCCGATCATTTGTCTCGTCGGCCCTCCCGGCGTTGGCAAGACCTCGCTCGGCAAGTCGATCGCCAAGGCGACAGGGCGTGAGTTTGTCCGCATGGCGCTCGGCGGCGTGCGCGACGAAGCTGAAATCCGCGGTCACCGCCGCACTTACATCGGTTCGATGCCCGGCAAGGTCATCCAGTCGATGAAAAAGGCCAAGAAGAGCAACCCGCTCTTCCTGCTCGACGAAGTCGACAAGATGGGCCAGGACTTCCGTGGCGATCCGTCGTCGGCACTGTTGGAGGTGCTTGATCCGGAACAGAACTCGACGTTCATGGATCATTACCTCGAGGTTGAGTACGACCTGTCCGACGTCATGTTCGTGACGACAGCCAACACACTCAACATTCCGCCGGCGCTGATGGACCGCATGGAGATCATCCGCATCGCCGGTTACACCGAGGACGAGAAGATCGAAATCGCCAAACGGCATTTGATGTCGAAGGCGCTCGCCAATCACGGGCTCAAGGCTGAAGAGTTCATCGTCGCCGACGATGCGCTGAAAGCCATTGTGCAGCTCTATACGCGTGAGGCCGGCGTGCGCAGTCTTGAAAGGGAATTGATGACACTGGCGCGCAAGAGCGTGACCGAAATCATCAAGACCAAGGCAAAGTCCGTGACCATCAGCGCTGACAACATCTCGGATTATCTGGGTGTGCCGAAATTCCGCTTCGGCTCGGCGGAAACCGAGGATCAGGTTGGTGTTGTGACAGGCCTTGCCTGGACCGAAGTCGGCGGCGAACTGCTGACGGTGGAAGGCGTGATGATGCCCGGCAAGGGCCGCATGACGGTCACCGGAAACTTGCGCGACGTGATGAAGGAATCGATTTCGGCGGCGGCGTCTTACGTTCGCTCTCGGGCGCTCGATTTCGGCGTCGAGCCGCCGCTGTTCGACAAGCGCGACATCCACGTGCATGTTCCCGAAGGCGCGACACCTAAAGATGGTCCGTCCGCCGGCATTGCCATGATGACGGTGATCGTGTCGATCCTCACCGGCATTCCGATCAAGTCGGACGTTGCCATGACGGGTGAAATCACCCTTCGGGGCCGGGTGCTGCCAATCGGCGGGTTGAAGGAAAAACTGCTTGCGGCGCTGCGTGGCGGCATCAAGAAAGTGCTGATCCCGCAGGACAACGCCAAGGATCTCGCCGAGATTCCGGACAATGTGAAGAACGGGATGGAGATTATCCCGGTCTCGCACGCAAGCGAAGTGCTGCTTCACGCGCTGGTGCGTCAGCCGGTGCCGATCGAGTGGACGGAACCGGTAACAGCGGTTGCGGCTGTCGTGGAAGACGAAGCGGTGTCAACCGTCGCGCATTGAAATGTCGCCAAACTGAAAAGGCGCCTGCAAGCAATGGCAGGCGTTTTTTATTGGAGTTTCGCGCCGCTGGGCGTGGCCGCATCCAGATAGTCAAACACGATGCTGATCTCATGGATATTGGCATTGGGAACATTTGCATTGTCCCAGTATGACGCCTTCAGGCCAGTCGTTCGCCCGCCTTCATCATGCGTCTCCTCGAACCGGTTTGCCAGCAACGCCGCATCCGAATGCGGCTGCAGCTTGACTTCGCGGTTCTCGAAAAAATACACCGCAACCCGGTAAGGCTCGCCTTCGGCCGCAGCCACTGGCAGCGGCGGGGAGGAAATCTGGGCATACACTGCCGGATCCTGCTCGCGGCCGAACTCAAAACATGAAATCAGCGCGAGCGGCACAATCAAATCATTGCGTATGACCACTTCCTGCACATAAATCCCCCAGCGCGAGTGCTGTGTCAGCGAGGTTGCCCGCATGCGCAGCCGGACCTGTCCGGTAATCGGCGCGCTCAAGGCCGCGGCCCCGCCTTGCGCCAAGGCTCCACGTGACAGGATTGGCCACAATAGCGCAGTGCCGGTAAACTTGAGCAATTGGCGGCGGTCAGGCATGGGCTTCATCTTTCTTGGGCTATGGGGAAAGACAAATTCTCAAGGACAATTGTCTCACACAAGCCAGCCGCGGTCTATCGCCTTGTTGGACTTGCTTCCAAGGTTGCGATACGATTCATTCTGCGGGCTTTTTGAAAGTAATCAATTCACATGGTTGAAAAACCAGTCCAACGCCGCCTCGCCGCCATCGTGGTCGCCGACGTCGTCGGCTACTCGCGGCTGATGGAGGCTGACGAGGCGGGAACGCTGGCGGCGCTGAAAATGCGGCGGGCGGCGATTCTCGAGCCGGGAGTACGCGACCGCGGCGGGCGCATCGTCAAGGTCATGGGCGATGGGGTGCTGATCGAGTTCGCCAGTGCGGTGAACGCGGTCCAGGCGGCGCTGGAGCTGCAGGAAAAATTCGCGCAAGCAAACGCACCGCTCGCCGAAGACCGCCGCATTGTCCTGCGTATCGGCATCAATCTTGGCGACGTCATCGGCGAGGGTTCGGACATCTATGGCGAAGGTGTGAACATCGCGGCCCGGCTGGAAGCACTGGCGAAACCCGGCGGCCTGTGCATTTCGGCCAAGGTGCACGATGAGGTGCGTGGCAAGATCAATGCTGCATTCACCGATCTGGGCAAACACCAGCTCAAGAACATCGTTGCGCCTGTCAGGATCTATCGGAACCGCGAGGGGGCATCACGAGTGGTCCTGGCGCCAACCGATATTCCTTCGGTCGCGGTTCTGCCGTTTCAAAACATGAGCGGTGATGCGGAACAGGAATACTTCGCCGACGGAATTGTCGAGGACATCATCACCGCACTGAGCCGCTTCAAAAGCTTTGCCGTCATCGCACGGAACTCCTCGTTCGTTTACAAGGGCCGGGCCGTCGATGTGCGGCAAGCGGCGCGCGAACTTGGGGTACGATACGTGCTCGAAGGCAGCGTGCGGCGTTCCGGCGACAAACTGCGAATCAGCGCCCAACTCGTCGATGGTGTGACAGGGGTTCATCTTTGGGCGCAACATTTTGATGGACCGATCGCGGACATTTTTGATGTCCAAGACCGCATTACGGAAGGTGTCGTCGGTCTGGTGGAGCCCAAAATCCAGCGTGCGGAAATCGACCGCTCGCGTCGCGAACGCCCGGAGAGCCTTGATGCCTATGATCTCTATCTGCAAGCCTTGCCAGACGTATATGCCTCGCGACCGCAGGCCAATGTGCGTGCGATTGAGCTGCTGGAGCGGTCGATTGCCCTTGATCCAACATTTGCTCCGGCCATTGCGGCAACCGGGATGGCCTATGTGTTGCGTGTGGCCATGCAGTTTCCCGGGGCCTCCAGCATCGATGCGGAGCGAGCAGCGACATTGGCGCGCGCGGCGTTGGCGCTGACCCGCGACGACGCGATGGTGCTGAGCTATTGTGCCCATGTGCTGATCCACATGTGCAAGGAGTATCGCAACGGCACGGCCTTGCTACGGCGGGCGATTGCCGAAAATCCCAACAATGCGATCGTTCTGCAAAGTGCGGGCATCGGATCGCTGCTGGCGGGCGATCTCGGCGAGGCCGCTGACTATCTGCAGCGGGCGCTGCGGCTTAACCCCAACGAGTTCGGGACGCATTGGCAGCTTACCGGCATGGCCCACATCCGCATGGCCGAGGGACGATACGAGGAAGCGCTGGAGTGGGCGACGCGCTCGCAAGCGGTCAATTCGGGCTATGACGCCAATCACTGGATGCTGATTGCGGCCAATGCCCATCTCGGCCGAATGGACGAGGCACGCAAACATATTGCCGCGCTTGAAGCCATCTCGCCCGGAGCCAACCTGGCGCGCATCCGCCGCGGCCAACATTCCATCGACCCGCACCGTATTGACGTGCTGATCGACGGTATGCGGCTTGCCGGATTGCCGGAATAGGGCGTTCAGCCGCATCAAGGGTCTGCTTGTCCAGCGGCATCCTGTTGATCAGGTTCGGGTCCGGGAGAAACGAATGGTGGGCGATGAGAGACTCGAACTCCCGACATCTTCGGTGTAAACGAAGCGCTCTACCAACTGAGCTAATCGCCCATTCGTCGGCGGCTGTTTAGGCGTTATGGTCTTTGAGCGCAAGTGCTTTTCCGCCTGCAAGGCGCCTGGCCAAATTCGCCCCACAACACGGTTTTCGCGCCTCCGCCAAGCTTGACACACCGGTGCCAACCCCCTAAACGAGCGCTCACGCTGAAGGGGTTTGCCTCCGGCGTTCTGGAAATGCGCGGGTGTAGCTCAGTTGGTTAGAGTGCCGGCCTGTCACGCCGGAGGTCGCGGGTTCGAGCCCCGTCACTCGCGCCATTTCCTCTAAATCTCCGATCTCCCTTCGCCCGCCGGTCTTTGTCAATGCGCCGCACCGGAATCTGAATTCACTTCATTGATTTTGTCGGGCTTTGCTGCATTTATGCACGTTGGGGACTGCCTTTCCGGCGGCATCGGGCTTGCTTCGATGTCGCGACTGGGCTAACCCTCGCCGCGCCGCCGCATGGACTGTCATGCCCCGTCTGACTCGCCGTATTTGGCAGGGTTTCCCCGCCGGGATGCCGGGGTCAAACGGTCCGATTTGAGAGAATTCGACATGAACGAACTCCTGAGTTCCTACCTGCCGATCGTGATCTTCATCGGCGTTGCGCTCATTATCGGCCTTGCGCTGATGGTCGCGCCTTTCCTTGTGGCCTATCGGGCGCCGGACCCGGAAAAGCTGTCGGCTTATGAGTGCGGTTTCAATTCGTTCGATGATGCGCGCATGAAGTTCGACGTGCGGTTTTATCTCATCTCGATTCTCTTCATCATTTTTGATCTGGAAGTCGCATTCCTGTTTCCCTGGGCGGTCTCCTTTGGCGAAATCGGCATGTTCGGGTTCTGGTCGATGATGGTGTTCCTCGGCGTTCTCACCATCGGCTTTGTCTATGAATGGAAGAAGGGAGCGCTCGAATGGGATTGACCCCGCAGACGCTGGTTGCCGAGCGGCCGAAAGGCATTATCGATCCCAATACCGGCAAACTGATCGGCGCCAACGACCCGTTCTTCGGCGATGTCAATGCCGAGCTCGCCGACAAGGGTTTCATCGTCACGTCGTCGGAGGCGCTGATCGTCTGGGCCCGCACCGGCTCGCTCATGTGGATGACGTTCGGCCTTGCGTGCTGCGCGGTCGAAATGATGCACATTTCCATGCCGCGTTATGACGCCGAACGCTTTGGCATCGCGCCGCGCGCCTCGCCGCGCCAGTCTGACGTGATGATCGTCGCCGGAACGCTCACCAACAAGATGGCGCCGGCGCTGCGCAAGGTTTACGACCAGATGCCCGAGCCTCGTTACGTCATTTCGATGGGGTCCTGCGCCAATGGCGGCGGCTATTACCACTATTCCTATTCAGTGGTGCGCGGCTGTGACCGCATCGTGCCCGTGGACATTTATGTTCCCGGCTGCCCACCGACCGCCGAAGCGCTGCTCTATGGCATTCTTCTTCTGCAAAAGAAGATACGCCGCACCGGCACGATTGAGAGATAGCCATGAGCGAAGTTCTGAGCGGTCTTGGCGAACACATCGCAAAGAAATTCGGCGAACGGCTTTCGTCGAAAATCTCGTTTGGCGAGTTGACCATCGAGACGGACGCTGCTTCGATCATCGACGTGCTGACCTTCCTGCGCGATGACAAGAAGTGCGACTTCATCTCGTTCATTGATTTGGCCGGAGCCGATTATCCTGGCCGCGAACAGCGCTTTGATGTCGTCTATCATTTGATGTCACCGGTGCAGAACACCCGCATCCGCATCAAGCTGCGCAC
>JANNRN010000160.1:0-4034 GCA_031401375.1 Phyllobacteriaceae bacterium
CCATAGCGGGAAGCAATCGTGCTGACATAATCGTAGAGGCCGGCGACATCGGCCGAATTCGCCCGAAATGCGGTTGGCCGCAGGACAAGTGCAATCTGCGCCTTTTCGACATAGCCCGCCGGCATGGGGTTGGGATCAAAAACGCAGACCGAGCCCCTCTTCATCCGCAGCAAGCCCGCTGGCAACGCAATGGTTTCCGTAAAGAGCCTCCCGATAACCGGCAAGACCGTCAAATCGTAATACCATTGCGTGGCAGCTCCCGGCCACGGATGAGTGGCTGGAGCAAGAAACAACAACCCCCTGACATGGTCTGAATGGTTGAGCGCCAAGGTTGTTGCCACCGAGCCACCAAAGGAATGCGCCACAATGATGGCGTCCTTGATCTTCAGTTCGTCCATCAATGCAACGATTGTCTGCGCCTGCAGCGCCGGGTTTGAATTGCCGTCTGCCCGCGATGACCAGCCATGACCGGGACGATCCAGAAAGAGAAGCTCCGCCCTTCCTTCAAGACGGGAACGCAACGCCATCATCGGGTCATTGAGGTTCCCGCTCGCTCCATGGATGAAAACGATCGGCGCCAGCTCAGCGGCAGCGCCGGCGCGAACATGCACGTGATGCATGCGCGTGCCATTAACCTCCACAAACTCGCCCACCGCAGGATTGCTGCGCTCGATCAGGTAGACGCCAATCCGGGTCACCCCAACGAAGAGACAAACAAGTGCGAGCATGAATGCAATGATTGCTGCGAGAATGTTCAGATCCGGCTCCCGGCGAGCTCGTCGGCGAGTTCACCGACCCGATTTTGAATATCCCGCATCATGGGAAACAGCTCCAGCACGCGCTCGTACGCCCTGAGCGCCAGTTCTTTGCGATCCAGCGCAAGAAAAATCTGCCCCATCCCCGAAAGAGCGAGGTAGTGCCGGGGTTCCAACTGCAGGGTTTTCTCAATGTCAGCCATGGATTTCGAGTAATTGTTCATCAGGAAATGCACAGTCGCACGCCTGTTCCAGCCCTCGGCGTAGCCGGGCTGCAGGACGACAATCTGATCGAGAAAATCCAGCGCCACTGGATAGTTCTGTTTTTCGATCGCTTGAAGCGACCATTGCATCAGCAAGTCGATAGTGGCGCTGCCAGAATTCGTCCATTCTTCGACGATGCGTCTGGCCACCCCCTCTGCCGCCGCCTGCGTTTTGGCCCTTTTCAAATCCAGAAAAAGTGCGTCCAGCTTCTGCTGTTTGGAAAGGACAGGCGCGGGCTTCGCACCTGACACAATGCCGCCATCAGCCGCTGTATGGGCGGGCGCGGATGAAAGAAGCAGGAGGGCGAGAACAGCATAAGTCAAGCGCATGAGGCGAAACTAGCCTTCATGCGCCATACGTCAATCGCAATTTGTCGTGAAAGCGGCGCGACCGCCGACGATCAACTCAGCCCTGGCGCGCTTTGAACCGCGGCGCGGTCTTGTTGATGATGTAAACGCGGCCCTTGCGGCGCACCAGCTGATTGTCCCGATGGCGGCCCTTGAGCGCCTTGAGCGAATTCTTGATCTTCATCGTTTTGGCCGTTCTGTGGTTTCGTCCCCTTGGGACACGAAAAACGCGCCCGCAGGCGCGCTGAAATGTGGCTGTGCATTAGACGAACCGGGCTCGTCCTGTCAACACCGTCGGGACGGAATCATGTTTTTGGCAGCAGCCGCGTGAAATGACCCATTTTTCTGCCGGCGCGCGCTTCATCCTTGCCATAGAGATGAATGAAGACGTTGCTTTGCGCGCACAGGGCCTCCACCCGCTCAATTTCGGACCCGACAAGGTTTTCCATCACACAATCGCTGTGACGCCGAGGATCGCCTAGCGGCAGGCCGGCAATCGCCCGCACATGCTGCTCAAACTGTGAAATCGCACAAGCCGCCTCCGTCCAGTGCCCCGAATTGTGTACGCGGGGTGCAATCTCGTTCGCGAGGATTTCACCGGATTCAAGCACAAAAAACTCAACTCCAAGCACGCCGACATAGTCGAGCGCGGACAGTATTTTCCGTGTTGCCTCAACCGCTGCCGCACATGTGGATGCCGAAACCGCCGCCGGCACAGTCGAGATTGCCAGCATTCCATTGCGATGGACGTTTGACGCCGGATCATGGGTCCTTACAGATCCATCGCGTGCCCGCGCCGCAATCACCGACAGTTCAGATGCAAACGGCGCCAAACCCTCAATAATAAGGTTGTTTCCGCCAAGATCGGCAAGGGCATTCGCCTGAATGGCCCCGGATGCCTGCTTCAGCACAACCTGGCCTTTGCCATCATAACCCATTCGGCGCGTTTTGAGGACGCCAGAACCGCCAAGCCTATCCAGGGCGATTTCGAGATCATCAGGAGAATCGACGGGCCAGAATGGAGCTGTTGCAACCCCCGCCGCGTTAAGGAAGGTTTTTTCGTGAATGCGGTCCTGCGCAACTTCGAGCGCTTTCGGCCCGGGGAACACCGGCGTGATGGCATTGATCAACTTTGCGGCGGCCACCGGCACATTCTCAAACTCAAATGTCACCACATCGCAGCGCCTCGCGAATGCCTCAAGCGCGGCAACATCGTCGTACTGTGCCCGCACATGATCGCTGGCCAACTGCGCCGCTGGAGCCAAGGGGTCCGGGTCGAAGATCACAATCCTGTAACTGAATCTTGCGGCAGCCATGGCAAGCATCCGGCCGAGTTGACCGCCGCCGAGAATGCCAATGGTGGATCCCGCCTTCAGCGCCATCAGGGCTTCGTCTCATCAACCGGTCGTTCGGCAACGCTGGCCGATTGATTGGCGCGCCAAGCATCCAGCCGTTCGGAAAGGGCGGCATCAGAAAGCGCCAGCACCGAGGCGGAAAGCAGCGCAGCGTTGATGGCGCCACTCTTTCCTATCGCAAGCGTTCCGACCGGAATACCAGCAGGCATTTGCACGATTGAAAGCAGCGAGTCCTGTCCCGACAGCGCCTTTGACTCAACAGGAACTCCGAAAACCGGCAGTGAAGTCATGGACGCGGTCATGCCAGGCAGATGCGCCGCGCCACCTGCGCCTGCGATAATGACCTTGAACCCAACCGACTTTGCGCTCTTGGCAAATGAATAGAGCCGGTCTGGCGTGCGATGCGCGGAGATGATCAGCGCCTGATAGGCAATTCCCAGGGCATCAAGCGTATCAGCGGCGTGTTTCATCGTCGGCCAATCGGACTGGCTTCCCATGATAATGGCGACGTGCTTGGTGTGTTCAGCCATGCGAACCTGTCCCGGAGAAACGCCGCCGAATATCCCATTCCGTGGGCAGCGGCAAGGCAGCACCCAAGGTCCTCTGCGCAATTGCCTTCAACTCGTCAGCTCCCGGCCGCCCACAGCGGTGCAAACGCCCATACCGGTGCGGAAAATTGTTAGGACAATCCGAATGGCAGAGGTATCAAATTGATGGTCACGCAATGATGTCGGGAATGATCTGGTCTTCCATGCGCATCAGTTGATCCTTGATCGCCAGTTTCTTCTTTTTCATGCGCTGAATCTGTAATGGATCGCAAGCGGTCTTGATCATGGCCGCAATTGCTGCATCAAAATCCAGATGATCCTGCTTCAGGCGCGCAAATGCGAGGCGAACTTCGACCTGATCCTGTTCGGACATTGATTACCTGTGGTTGATTCGAGCGGCTTTCGTTTCGGATCGAGCAATGGCTCACGATCGAACCGGATTGCAAATCATCTGATACCATAAATCGAAGAAAAAGAAAATCACCTCAGAGAATGTTCGACAAGAATCCAGACTCATGGCACACTGTCACAAGCCTGTCACGAAGGCTTCGGGACAAGCTGGAACCAACCCGGGGAGAACCATCCATGACGATTGAGTCCCACCTTGAGCAACTGGAAAAGAAACACCTGGCGCTCGAGATTGAACTGGCAGATGCAATTCTGCATCCTTCGGTCGATGATCTGAAGATAGCGGAACTCAAGCGGCGAAAACTTGTTCTGAAGGACGAAATGGAGAAGCTGCGAACAACCCGAACAACGCATTAG
>JANNRN010000161.1:0-17323 GCA_031401375.1 Phyllobacteriaceae bacterium
TCCTGCCGACGCGGCCCCGCGCCGACCTTATCCTGCGCAAGGGCAAGGATCATCTGGTTGAGGAAGTGGCGTTGAGGAAGTTATAGGAGCATTTCCAGGAAAAGTGGGCCTGGGGTCCCCACCAGCGACGAGCCCCTTGGCGAGGAGCTTAAGGGTGGGGCAAGAACGGTTTTCCGTCCGGAAATGCGGCAAAACGAACGGAGAGAGACAATCAGCGTTTCGAAGAAACGATGAATGGCTCTTGAGGTGTCGTGACACGGCGCAGGGTGAGGTTGATGCGTCCACCCTTCGCAAGAAGGTCCGATGTGCCGGCATGGATCCGGTCAACACCGTGAAAGGCCAGACGGCTTTTACCGCCGATCAGCATGACATCCCCGCTGTCGAGACGAAATGACACCGTCGGATCGCCCCGCTTTGTGCCTCCCGCCCTGAACAGACAGGCATCGCCAAGCGACACCGACAGGACCGGCGCCTGCATCTCCTCTTCGTCGCGATCCTGATGCAGGCCCATCTTCGCTCCCGTCGCATAAAAGTTGACAAGACACGCTTGCGCCGGATGCGGATAGTCCGCAAGGTCGCTCCACAGCTCAATCAACCGGTCCGGCATCGCTGGCCAAGGCTCTCCCGTCACCGGATGCCTTGCCTGATACCGGTAACCGTTTTCCTTGTCGGTTACCCAGCCAAGCTCCCCGCAATTTGTCATGCGCACGGACATCTGCTTGCCGGTTTTCGGCATCCGGGGCGTAAACAAGGGCGCTGCGGTCACGATGCGGCGAATGTCGTCAACCAGCGCTTCCTGCGTTGGCCGGTCGAGATAACCCGGCAGATGACGCATGCCTTCAGGCAGTGTCAGCACCTATTCGTCTCCAACCTTGCCGCGGTTTTTCTTGATTTGGCTGCGCCCGCTCTTTTCGCTCAGCCGCCGTTCGACCGCGCCCTTGCTGGGTCTGGTCTTGCGCCGGGGCGGCGGCGGCGGCGTTGAGGCCTTGTCCAACAGCCCGGCCAACCGCTCCTTGGCGTCCTGCCGGTTGCGCTCCTGTGTGCGGAAACGGTCGGCAAACAGGACGATCACACCATCCTTGGTCGCGCGCTGCCCGGCGATCTCAAGCAGCCGGGCGCGCACGTCCTCGCTCATGTCAACGGAATTTGTGTCCATCCGGAGCTCAACCGCTGTGGCCACCTTGTTGACATTCTGCCCGCCCGGACCCTGCGCGCGAACGAACTTCTCACTCACCATATCGGTTGTGACAAGGATTCCGCGCGCGTTGAAAACGATATCGGCTGCCATGGCTGATTCTCTTTGAGACAGAGCATAAGCCGCGCGCGGCCAAAAAAAAGCCCGCCATGGCGGCGGGCCTGTCAAGTTCGAAAAGAAAAAGGCCTATTCGGCGGCAATGCTCAAATGCGGGGCCGCATTCATGACACGGGCGTCGACATGGTTTTCGAACTTCTCGAAATTATTGACAAACATCGACACGAGCCTCTTGGCCATGACGTCATAGGCGCTCTTGTCCTGCCAGGTTGAACGGGGATCGAGAATGGCAGGATCAACGCCCTCAACCGCTACGGGCACCGCGATGCCGAAATTCGGATCCGTGCGGAACGCGGCGTCTTTCAGTGATCCGTTCAGGGCGGCCGCAAGCAGCGTGCGCGTCGCCTTGATCGGCATGCGCCTGCCTGTGCCATAGGCGCCGCCCGTCCATCCCGTATTGACGAGCCAGCAGTCAACGCCGTGTGTGGCAATCAGGCTGCGCAACAGGTCGCCGTACTCGGCCGGGTGGCGCGGCATGAACGGTGCGCCAAAACAGGTCGAGAAAGTTGCCTCCGGCTCGGTGACGCCCTTCTCGGTGCCGGCAACCTTGGCGGTGTAGCCGGAAAGGAAATGATACATGGCCTGCGCCGGTGTCAGTCTGGCGATGGGCGGTAATATGCCGAAGGCGTCGGCAGTCAGCATGATGATGTTTTTCGGATGCGGGCCTTTCCCGGTTGCGCTGGCATTGGGAATGAAATGCAGGGGATAGGCGCAGCGCGTGTTTTCAGTCACGCTGGCGTCGTCGAAATCCGGAACAAGGTCCTTGTCGAGTGTCACGTTCTCCAGAACCGTGCCGAAACGCCGCGTGGTCGCGAAAATCTCGGGCTCGGCTTCAGCCGACAAACGGATTGTCTTGGCATAGCAACCGCCCTCGAAATTGAACACGCCGTCCGGGCTCCAGCCGTGCTCGTCATCGCCGATGAGCGTGCGCGAAGGGTCCGCTGACAGCGTCGTCTTGCCGGTGCCCGACAGGCCGAAGAACACCGCGGTATCACCCTTTTCGCCCTTGTTGGCCGAACAATGCATCGGCATGACGCCGCGTTCGGGCAAAAGGTAATTGAGAACGGTGAAAACCGACTTCTTGATTTCTCCGGCATAAGACGTGCCGCCAATCAGCACCATCATCCGCGCAAGGTCGACGGCGATCACTGTTTCGCTGGACGTGCCATGGCGTTTCGGGTCGGCCTTGAACGAAGGCAAATCAATGATTGTCAGGCGCGGGATGAAATCGGCCAACTCGCCGCGCCCGGGCCTGATCAAAAGGTTGCGGATGAACAGTGAATGCCAGGCAAGCTCGGTAATGACGCGGGTTTGCAGCGAATTCTTGCGCTCGGCGCCACCAACCAGATCCTGCACGAAAAGCTCCTTGGCCCTGGCGTGGGTGAGCATGTCGGCAAGAAGCACGTCAAAATGATAAGGCGAGAGTTTCTTGTTATTGTCCCACCAGATCGTATCCGCCGTTTCATTGTGGAGAACGATGAATTTGTCCTTCGCCGAGCGCCCGGTGTGTTGCCCGGTCATCGCCACGAGCGCGCCATGGGCGGATTGCCGCGCCTCGCGCCGGGAGAGAGCCTCAGCGTAAAGCTCGAATTCCGCCAGATTGTAATGAGCGCCCTTCAGTCCGGTGAATCCAAGAGATTCGATATCGAAGGCTGCGTTACGTAATCCGGTCGATGTCATCGCTATCTCCCATTCGTTGAAATTGATCCAAAGTTCAACTCGCCCCTGATGTCGTAAAGACAGAATAGCCGATGCAAATCAAACGTTTAATCGATTTAGTATTTTTTAAAAGAGTTTAATCGGTTTAATCCGGCGCCGTTAAGCTTAACCGTTGGGCAAGTCTGTTCACCATTGGCTGAACCGTATTCGACCTGCGCCACATTTTGTGCCACATTTGTCCGCCATTGCCGCAACTCCTGAACAAACGAGGAAGCGGTTAACATGAAGGAGCCTATCGGCATGACAACGATCGCCCTGGTGGATGACGATCGAAACATATTGACCTCCGTCTCCATTGCGCTCGAATCCGAAGGCTACAGGGTCGAGACCTACACAGACGGCGTCTCTGCCCTTGAAGGCCTGACCGCCCGCCCGCCGAACCTTGCCATATTCGACATCAAGATGCCGCGCATGGACGGCATGGAACTCTTGCGCCGACTCCGCCAGAAATCAGACATTCCCGTGATCTTCCTCACCTCCAAGGACGAGGAGATCGACGAATTGTTCGGATTGAAAATGGGCGCCGATGATTTCATCACCAAGCCGTTTTCCCAGCGCCTTTTGGTTGAGCGGGTCAAAGCGGTCATGCGCCGGGCGCAGGCCCGCGAGGCCGGCAGCGCCGGCAAAGCCAACGGTCAGGTTTCCAATACGATCGAACGCGGCCAATTGGTGATGGACCAGGAGCGGCACACCTGCACCTGGTCAGGCCAGCCGGTGACTTTGACCGTGACCGAGTTTCTCATTCTTCATGCGCTCGCCCAGCGTCCGGGGGTAGTCAAGAGCCGCGATGCCTTGATGGATGCGGCTTATGACGACCAGGTCTATGTCGATGACCGGACAATCGACAGCCACATCAAGCGTCTGCGCAAGAAGTTCAAGGCCGTCGACGAGAACTTCGACATGATCGAGACCCTCTACGGAGTCGGCTATCGCTTCAGCGAGGTCTGATTTATAGCTTTCCAATGGTGGCCGAGACAGACAGGACAATCATCCGCAAAAATGCCAGCAGAACAAGCCAGCTGGCATGGCTTGGCAGGTTCTTACTCCCGGTGCGGCGCGTCCTCGGCCATTATGTGTTTTCAAGCCTCACCCGGCGCATTCTCGTTCTCAATCTTGCCGCCCTCGGCGTGTTGGTATCGGGCATCCTTTATCTCAACCAGTTTCGCGAAGGCCTGATTGACGCGCGGGTGGAAAGCCTGATGACACAAGGCGAGATCATCGCCGCCGCAATTGCCGCTTCCGCCACTGTCAGCACCGATTCCATCACCATTGATCCGGAAAAGCTCCTCGAGCTGCAAGCCGGCCAGACCATCTCGCCCAATGATGATTCGATTGAGGCGATGGAATTTCCGATCAATCCGGAACGGGTGGCGCCATTGCTGCGCCGTCTCATTTCGCCAACGCGCACGCGCGCGCGCATTTACGACCGCGACGCAAATCTGATGCTTGATTCCCAGCATCTCTATGCCGGCGGACAGGTGCTGCGATTTGATCTGCCGGCAATTGACTCGGAAGACCAGAACGTCTTCGAGAACGGTTTGAACTGGTTCATGCAGCTTTTCAGACGCAGCGACTTGCCAATCTACCAGGATTCGCCCGGCGGCAGCGGCGCCGGCTTTCCCGAAGTCATGAAGGCGCTGACCGGCAGCGCGTCCACAATTGTCCGGATGAATGAGCAGGGAGGGCTCGTCGTATCGATCGCGGTCCCGGTACAGCGCTTCCGGGCGGTTCTCGGCGTCCTGCAACTCTCCACACAAGGCTCGGACATTGACCGGATCGTCCAGGCTGAACGGCTGGCCATTGTCCGGGTATTCGCCGTGGCGGTGCTGGTCACGGCGATCTTGTCCATGCTGCTCGCCTCCACGATCGCCAATCCGCTGCGCCGCCTTGCCGCCGCCGCAGTGCGGGTGCGCCGCGGCGTGCGCACACGCGAGGAGATCCCGGATTTTTCCGACCGGCAGGACGAGATCGGCAATCTTTCGACAGCTCTGCGTGACATGACATCAGCGCTTTACGCGCGCATCGAGGCGATAGAAAGTTTTGCGGCGGATGTCAGCCATGAGTTGAAGAACCCGCTGACATCTTTGCGCAGCGCCGTTGAAACATTGCCGCTGGCGCATTCGCCCGAGTCGCAAAAGCGCTTGATGGATGTCATCCAGCACGATGTCAGGCGGCTTGACCGGCTTATCACGGATATTTCTGACGCCTCACGGCTGGACGCGGAACTCGCACGTCAGGACGCCCAGAAGGTCGACCTGAAGACTCTGTTGACAAACATCGTGTCAGCCGCCTCGGAAATCAGGCGCAACAAACAGGTCACCGTGACGCTGACCGTGGCAAAACTGCCGCCGTCGATGAAGAATTACGTGGTGCCCGGGCATGACCTTCGCGTCGGTCAGGTGATGGCCAATCTGATCGAGAACGCCCGCTCCTTTGTTGCGGACGCAACCGGCCGGATCAATGTCAGACTGGAGCCAGCGGGCCGGTTCGTGCGTATTATCGTTGAAGACAATGGCCCTGGCATCGGCACTGAGAATATCGACCGGATTTTCGAAAGGTTCTACACCGACCGGCCGCAAGGCGAAGAATTCGGGCAGAATTCCGGCCTCGGATTGTCGATCTCGCGTCAGATCATGCAGGCGCACGGAGGTTCGATTACCGCGGAGAACATCATCGATCCGGGCACTGACGCGGTTCTCGGCGCCCGTTTCATTGTGATGCTTCCCACTGAGCCATGAGCGAACTGACCGCCAATGTTCACGCAAGTGCGGTCGCGATCGCCGGACAAGGCGTCATCATCCTTGGCAAATCCGGCGCCGGCAAGAGTTCATTGGCGCTGGAACTCATGCGCGAGTGCCTGAGGGATGGATTGAGGGTTGCGCTGGTGGCCGATGACCGTGTCATCCTGAAAAAAGACGGCAAGGCGCTGGTCGCATCCGCTCCCGAAAACCTCGCCGGGCTGGTTGAAGTCCGTGGAGCGGGGATATTCACCATCGCTTTTCAACCGTCAGCCATTCTTCATCTTGCCGTCTGGCTGGTAGATCCCGGCAAGGCGCAGCGCATGCCGCCGGATGGTGAGACGACGGTTGCATTGGGCCTTGGTCTTCCCGCGCTGTTTCTGCCTGAAAACGAAACATGTGCCTGTGTTCGCGCCATACTGTCGCATCTGGGCCTGTTTTCCCCCTTGCGGCCGGGAAAAATAGCTGTGTGATTCCAAGGATGTGCAAAATTAGCTGAGTTTCCACTTGCCATGGCACCCAGTCTCGACAACATAGCCATCCTGCCAAAACGGCAGCCTGTCATGCGACGGGGTCAAGCACCCGGCTAACGGGGCACGACGGGAGCAATTTGAATATGATCGGACTCGTGCTTGTTACGCACGGAAAACTGGCCGACGAATTTCGCCATGCCTTGGAGCATGTCGTCGGACCGCAGAAATTCCTTGAGACGGTGCCCATCGGCGCTGATGACGATATGGAGCAACGCCGGCAGGATATTGTCGATGCCATTGCACGGGCCGATGATGACGACGGCGTCATCGTATTGACCGACATGTTTGGCGGCACCCCGTCCAATCTCGCCATATCAGTGATGGCGCCGGGCAAGGTCGAAGTGATCGCGGGCATGAACCTGCCCATGCTGATCAAACTCTCGCGCGTGCGGGTCACCGACGACATGGTCTGCGCTTTGCGCGAGGCGCAGGATTCGGGCCGCAAATACATCAATGTCGCAAGTCAGATACTGACGGGAAAATGACCGCAGTCACTGAACCAATCACCCGTTCAATCGGCATCGTGAACATGCGCGGACTTCACGCCCGCGCGTCAGCCAAATTCGTGCAGCTTGTTTCGGCCTTTGATGCCGAAGTGCTTGTCGAAAAAGACGGCACCAAGGTTGGCGGCACCTCGATCATGGGTTTGATGATGCTGGCGGCAAGTCCGGGAAGCTCCATCATTGTCAGCGCCACTGGCAATCAGGCAAGGGAAGTCATGGACGCGCTTGAAACGCTGATAGCAGACAAATTCGGCGAAGATTCCTGACGGTATTATGGCCTGACATATATACGCATAAAGATTTCTTTATGTGATATTGCCGATTTCCGCGTTTGCTGCTATGAGCCCTGCAGCCATGCCGGCGCCAAACGCCCGGCCGCTATTGATTTTCCGGAGAACAGCATGACCAACCGACAGGACTACATCGTCAAGGATATTTCGCTGGCCGACTGGGGCCGTAAGGAACTTGACATCGCGGAAACCGAAATGCCAGGTCTGATGGCCTGCCGCGCGGAATTTGGCGAGGCCAAGCCCCTCAAGGGCGCGCGCATTACCGGTTCACTCCACATGACGGTGCAAACGGCCGTTCTCATTGAAACCCTGCAGCATTTGGGCGCCAGGGTTCGCTGGGCGTCGTGCAATATTTTCTCGACGCAGGATCACGCTGCCGCCGCCATCGCCGCGACCGGCACGCCGGTTTTCGCCGTCAAGGGTGAAACGCTGACCGAGTATTGGGATTATACCGACAAGATATTCCATTGGGACGACGGGCTTGCCTCGAACATGATCCTCGACGATGGCGGCGACGCCACCATGTACATCCTGCTTGGCGCCCGCGCCGAGGCCGGTGAGGACATTTTGAAGAACCCGGGCTCGGAAGAAGAGGAAATCCTGTTTGCGCAGATCAAGAAGCGTCTGGCCGCAACGCCGGGCTTTTTCACCCGCCAGCGCGATGCCATCAAGGGCGTGACCGAAGAAACAACGACCGGGGTCAACCGCCTTTATCAGCTGCATGCCAAGGGTCTGCTCCCCTTCCCCGCCATCAACGTCAATGACTCGGTCACCAAGTCGAAATTCGACAACAAGTATGGCTGCAAGGAATCCCTGGTTGACGGCATTCGCCGCGGCACCGATGTCATGATGGCAGGCAAGGTTGCTGTTGTTTGCGGATATGGCGATGTCGGCAAAGGCTCGGCGCAGTCTCTCAAGGGCGCCGGCGCGCGCGTCAAGGTGACCGAAGTCGATCCGATCTGCGCGCTGCAGGCCGCCATGGACGGATTTGAAGTCGTGACCCTTGAAGCCGCCGGCCCGACCGCCGACATCGTCATCACCACGACCGGCAACAAGGATGTGGTCACGCTTGATCACATGCGCTCGTTCAAGGACATGGTGATTGTCGGCAATATCGGCCATTTCGACAACGAGATTCAGGTCGCCGCGTTGAAAAACCTGAAATGGATCAACATCAAGCCGCAGGTCGACATGATCGAGTTTCCTGATGGCAAGCGGATGATCCTGCTTTCAGAGGGACGCCTGCTGAATCTCGGCAATGCGACGGGTCATCCAAGCTTCGTCATGTCAGCGTCTTTCACAAATCAGGTGCTGGCCCAGATCGAGCTTTTTGCCCACGGTGAGAAGTATGAGAAAAATGTCTATGTGCTTCCCAAACATCTTGATGAGAAAGTGGCTCGGCTGCATCTGGACAAGCTTGGCGCCACTTTGACCGAGCTCACCCCAGAGCAGGCCGGGTATATTGGTGTGCAGGTTTCCGGTCCATTCAAGGCGGAACACTACAGATACTGATTGATCAAGCGTTACCCACAAAATGTAGAGCCCGCGTTCTTGACTTTGACGCGGGCTTATTTTTGCGCATTGCAAGGCTTCACGGCGATTCGCTCTGGCGATATGTTGGGGTGATTCGCGATGCCTCCAGCCGATCTTCTGGTTGGGAAAGAGGGGTGCGTGAACAGGGCGGTCTGATCCATGCGGTACGGGAACAAGACATGCCAGGGGTAAATTCGAGCGTAAGTCGTCATTTCAACGGGTCTGGCCAAGCGCCGGACAAATTCGGGCGATCCATGCAGATTTCGAAGGCGGCCAACGCGCGCCAACACAGATCAAAGCTGCTCGGCGCCGCCGCCGCCGTAGCGCTCACGACCCCTGCCTCCGCTCTGGCCAGCGAGGGGCTGGCCGCAAGCCTGGGGCTCCCGTCCAACCTCGGTTCGCTGGAAGTCATTCAGTTCTCCATGTTTCTGGGCGCCATGGGCGCTGCCCTTCTTTCCGCTGTCTGGCTGATTCGCGAGCGCGGCAAAATCGCGGCGGAAAACAAGAACCTTCGCGCCCGTGTCTCCGATCTTTCATCCTCCCTGCAACGCGCCGACGCACTGCTTGCCAGCAGGGACAATCGCGTTGTGATTTGGGACGGCGCGGCCGAAAAGCCCGAACTGGCCGGCAACTTGCCGCCCGCAAGCGGTGCGCCGGCGGACCGTGCCTTATTCCTTGCATTCGGCCGCTGGCTGATGCCGCTTTCCGCCGCCGCCCTTGACCGGGCCATCGCCGCGCTGCGTGAAAAAGCTGTTTCCTTCGACATCACGGTGGAAACAACTTCCGGCATGCCGCTGGAGGTGCAGGGACGTGTTTCCGGCGCTGCCGCCTTTGTGCGATTTGTCAGTTTGGGTGAATTGCAATCAGCTCATGCGCGATTGAAAACCGAGTTTGAAGAGCTGAATGCCGCTTACCTCACGCTCAGCGCCCTCTTTGACGCCCTGCCAATGCCAGCTTGGAAACGCGGCCTTGACGGCGCCATCAACTGGACCAACAGGGTCTACAAGAAGCTCCTTGATGTGAACGCTTCAGCGCAAGTATCCGAACTTTTTGGCGCCCAGACACGTGAGACCATCGAAAAGCAGCGCGATCCTCAGGGCGTATTTGCGAACACCCTGTCCGCCGTGGCTGGCGGAAACCGGCACGTGTTCCAGGTCACCGATGTCTCCATGGTCTCCGGTTCCGCAGGAATTGCCGTCGATATCAGCGATCAGGAGATCGTTCGCGAAGAATATGAGCGCACCCTGCAAAGCCATGCAGATACGCTCGATCAACTGACAACCGCGGTTGCCATGTTCGATGCCTCGCAGCGGCTGCGCTTTTACAACAATGCTTTCCAGAGCCTCTGGGGTCTGGAATCGGTATTTCTCGACAGCGCGCCGGATACAGGCGCATTGCTCGACCGGCTGCGCAGTGACGGAAAATTGCCGGAACAGCCGGAATGGCGGCGCTGGCGCGAGTCCCTGCTGGCCACTTTTCGCTCTCCCGACGCCGCAGAGCACTGGTGGTACCTGCCTGATGGCAAAACCCTGCGCGTTCTTGCCAATCCGCAGCCGAAGGGCGGAGCGATCTGGGTCTTCGAGAACCTCACTGAAAAGTTTGATCTGGAAAGCCGCTTTAACACCATGGTCAAGATCCAGGGTGAAACCCTCGACCATCTGGCTGAAGGCGTGGTGGTTTTCGGGTCTGACGGCAAAGTGCGCCTGTCAAATCCGGCTTTTGCAGCTCTCTGGGCCCTGCCAGAGAACCTCATGAATGAAGGCGCCCATATCTCGTCGATCAAGTCCTTCTGCGAGCAACTGACGACAAGCGCGCAATGGTCGAGATTTGTCGAGGTCGTGACCGGATTTGACGAGTCCCGCCAGTCACGGTCCGGCCAGATCGAGCTTTCGAGCGGCGCGGTTCTGGCGTTTGCGCAAGTGCCTTTGCCAAAAGGCCAGACCATGCTGACTTTCATCGATGTCACCGACTCGGTCAATGTCGAGCGCGCCCTCACCGAGCGCAACGAAGCTTTGCGGCGCAGCGACCAGCTGAAGAGCGAGTTTGTTCAGCACGTTTCCTATGAATTGCGCTCGCCGCTGACCAATATCATCGGCTTCACCGAATTGCTTGAACTTCCGGGCACGGGAGATTTGTCGGAGCGCCAGCGTGACTATCTGGGGCATATTGCGACATCGTCATCCACTCTGCTTGCCATCGTCAACGATATCCTTGACCTTGCAACAATTGACGCCGGCATGATGGAACTCAGCCTGGGCGAAGTGCAAACCGGGGAACTCGTGGCATCCGCCATTGATGCGTCCAAGGAGCGCTTCCAGGAAAACAGCATTGCCGTTGATGTAGAAATCGATCCGGCCGCCAAGGTGTTTCGCGCCGACGCGCAGCGCATTCGCCAGGTCCTGGTGAACCTTCTCTCCAATGCGGCAAACCATGCGCCGCAGCACAGCCGCGTGACTATCGCCTGCCGGCGCGATGGATCCCTGCTCGAGCTCTCGGTTTCAGATGCGGGTCCCGGAATTCCCGACGATGTCGTCGATGCGGTGTTTCAGCGCTTTCAGCGCGGCAACACGAGCGGGCGCAAGCGCGGCACCGGTGTCGGGCTGGCCTTGGTCAAGAGCTTCGTGGAATTGCATGGAGGAAGCGTCGCCATCGAAACGGGGCCGGACAGGGGCACAAAAGTCATTTGCCGGCTTCCCGTCGTTCCCGACAAGTTTGGCGTGGCCGCGGAGTAGCCGTCATTGACAATCCTTGTCGATCTCGAAACCGCTGAGGCGACCGAACGGCTTGGCGAGGACCTCGCGCGGGCGCTGATTGCCGGCGACGTTTTGGCGCTGTCCGGTGATCTGGGCGCGGGCAAGTCAACGCTGGCCCGCGCCTTCATCCGGGCCATGGCGGAAGATCCCGGTCTGGATGTGCCAAGCCCAACTTTCACGCTGGCCCAAACCTATCCGGCGCGCATTCCGGTCACTCACTTTGATCTCTACCGGCTGACATCGCCGTCCGAAATTGACGAACTCGCACTGGATGACGCCATCGGCGAAGGGATCGCCCTGATCGAATGGCCGGAGCGCGCCGAAGGCCGCCTTCCCGTCAACACATCCTGGCTCGTTCTTGACGAAAACGGCGACGGCAGACGGGCAAGCATTCACGGGCCGGCCGATGTCATGGCCCGCATTTCACGCACTTTGGCCATTCGCAAGTTTCTGGCGGACAACGGGCTGGCCGATGCCCATCGCCGCTGGTTTCAGGGCGACGCCTCCACCAGAGCGTTTGAGCGCATCGCAAATGGCGATCACCCGGGGCTGATCCTGATGGATCATCCGGAAAAACCGGACCTTTCACCGGTGATCAACGGCCGCTCTTACCGCCAGACGGCGCGCATTACCTGGACAGTCAAACCGTTCTGCGCCGTGGCGGGAGCGCTGAAGGCACACGGATTTGCAGCGCCCGAAATCATTGCCGGGGATCTGGATCAAGGCATTCTCCTGATGGAAGACCTTGGCGGCGGCAAGATTGTTGATGAAGCGGGACGCCCGCTCGCTGACCGCTACTGCGCCGCGGCTGCGCTGCTCGCCCGGCTGCATCAGGAAACAATTGGCCCGGATCTGCGCTGTTTTGACGGATCCAGCTACCGTCTTCCGCACTACGACCGCGACGCCCTGATGATCGAGGCGCGCTTGCTGCTTGACTGGTATTTTCCGTTCCTGCTTGGAAGGCAGGCAACCGCGAAAGAGGCGGCGCAGTTCGAAGCGGCCTGGGATGACTTGATCAAGCGGCTCCCCCGCGCCGAGACCGGATTGGTGCTGCGCGACTTCCATTCGCCGAACATCATCTGGCGCGAACACGAAACCGGCCTCGCGCGCCTTGGTCTGGTGGACATCCAGGACGCGCTCATCGGGCCGCTCTCCTACGATGTCTCCTCGCTTGGCCAGGATGCAAGGGTCAGTATTTCGCGCGAGCTTGAAAGCCGGATCGTCCGCGCCTACGCTGATGCGCGCCGCACCGGCGGGGAGTTCGACGAGGCCCGCTTTGCCGAGGCCTATGCCATTACCGCAGTTCAGCGCGCCACGAAGATCGCCGGCATATTTGTCAGGCTTGACCGGCGTGACGGCAAGCCGCAATACCTCCAGCACCTGCCACGGATGGAGGACTATATCCGTCGCACCATCAATCACCCTGTCTTGGCCGATCTCGCCGGATTTTATGCCGGTTTCGGGCTGACATGACTTTCGAAAGCCATCCGATTTGACCGCCAGAATCCCGACCGCCATGGTTCTTGCCGCAGGCCTTGGCAACCGCATGCGCCCGATTACCGACGCTCTGCCAAAGCCGCTGGTCAGGATCGCTGGAAAGCCGTTGATCGACTGGGGGCTCGACACGCTCGCGGCTGCCGGCGTGTCAAAGGCAATTGTCAATGTTCACTATCTGGCCAGCCAGATCGAAGCGCATGTTTCGAGCCGGAAAGTGCCCCAAATCATTATTTCCGATGAACGCAAACAATTGCTCGAATCAGGCGGAGGCGTGGTCAAAGCGCTGGCGCTCCTTGGCGATCAGCCGTTCTTTCTGATCAACTCTGACACATTCTGGATTGAGGATGACGGTCAAAATCTCGTGAAATTGCAAGAAATCTTTGATTCAGACTCCATGGATATACTACTCATGCTGGTAAAGCCCGAACAGGCTACCGGCTATGAGGGCAAGGGGGATTTTGCCATGGACGAAAATAGCCGCCTTCGACGGCCGCTGCCTGATGAAACTGTGCCTTATGTCTATGCGGGCGCAGCTGTCATTCATCCGCGCGTCTTCAAGGGCGCAACCGCAGAACCGCACTCGTTGAACAGGCAATTCAACAAGGCGATGGCGGATGGCCGGTTGTTTGGGGCGCCGATGAAAGGCCACTGGTTGACGGTTGGCACGCCTGATGCCATTCCTGCGGCAGAGGCGGTAATCAGAAAGCGCAAGAAGGTGAGATGACAGGAAAAGCCAGGGCGAAGGTTTTCTCGATTGCGCCCGGCTCCCCGTTTCTGACAACGCTCGCCGACTGCATGCGAAATGGCAGCCTTGGTTTCAAACCGGCTGATCCATCCGATCCGCTCGCCCTTGCGTCAACCACGATTTATGTTCCCACACGCCGGGCGGCGCGGGCATTGCGTGCGGTTTTTGCCGAAACGCAGCATTCATCTTCCGCCATTCTGCCGACCATCAAGGCGCTCGGCGACTTTGACGAAGACGCCGGCATTCTTGGCGCTGGAACCAGCGATTCCCTCTCCGTTTCGCCGCCAATTTCCAATGACGACCGCATCCTGACGCTGGCGCGTCTGACCAGAGCCTGGTCCGCTTCGATGTCGCAGACGAACCACGCGATCCTGCGCGACGAACCGCTATTGCTGCCACGCACCGCCGCTGACGCGATCTGGCTGGCCACAGACCTTGCATCGGTCATTGACGAGCTGGAGCTCGAAGGAATTGATTTCAGCAAACTGAGTGAACTCGACCCGCAAATGCTGCCCGCATGGTGGCAGATCACCCATGAGTTTCTCGGGATTGTCACGATGGCGTACCCGCTGCATTTGTCGCAGAACCATCTTTCCGATCCGGTGATCCACCGCAATGAAATGATCCAGGCCGAGGCAAGGCGGCTTCAGACGCAACCGCCGGACGGCCCGGTCATTGCGGCGGGCTCCACGGGTTCCATTCCCGCGACCGCCGAACTTTTGTCGGTGATCGCCCATCTTCCGCAAGGCGCGCTGGTTCTGCCGGGTCTTGACCGGCACATGGACGATCTCTCTTGGGAGAAGATCGGCGATGCAAGTCAAGCGCCGTCGAGTTTCGGACATCCGCAATATGCGTTGAAGAAACTCCTCGGCGCGCTGGGCGTGACACGGGCGGACGTGAACGTGCTTGGCGGGAGCGCGCCCGATCTTGAGGCACGCGAACGTCTTGTGTGCGAAGCCCTGCGCCCTGCGGAAACCACTGACCTATGGGCGCACAAGAGCCGGTTGGCGGGCGCAGATGCGGTAAGGGCGGCGCTCGCCGGCGTCAGCCTTATCGAGGCGCCGACGGAGCGTGAGGAAGCTCTTGCCATCGCGGTCGCCTTGCGCTGCGCCATTGATGAGCATCGCCGCAAAACGGCGGCGCTTGTCACCAATGACCGCAATCTTGCCCGAAGGGTCTGCGCCGAACTTCTGCGATTTGGAATCACGGCCGACGATTCCGGCGGATCGCTGCTGGCGAATTCGCTCCCCGCCTCCCTGTTTCAGCTCATCCTGAAAGTGGTATTTTCGCCCGGCGAAGCCACGGATCTCCTTTCCTTGCTCAAGCATCCGCTTGCGCGGTTTGGCGAGGGCCGGCTGCAGACTGACAAGGCTGCAAATGCCGTGGAGCTGATCGCTTTGCGCGGTGTCATTGGCAGGGTCAAGGCAGAGGACTTGGCGCTGCATTTCGACAAGGCGCTTGGGGCTGCCGCACAAGCAAAGCGCTCCCCCTTCTGGCAATCCCGCCTGTCCGGTCAGGATATTGATGACGCCCGGTTGCTCGCGCGCATTGTCAGCGAAAAGCTCGCGCCGCTTTGCGTCTTGCGCGACAATGGCGGGCCGCTGACAGTGCCAATTGCCGCGCGCGCCTCGGTCGAGGTTCTGGAATCGTTGGCGATGGACGAGAACGGATCACTCGCCGGACTTTACGCGGGCGATGCCGGTGAGCAATTTGCGGCGCATTTGCGCGGTCTCTTGATTGCCGGAGAGGGATTTGAGTTTGAGCCGTCCGACTGGCCCTCCATCCATACCGCGTTGATCTCGCAGAAAATGGTCAAACCCAAGGCCGGCAGTGACCCGAACATTTTTATCTGGGGCGCGCTCGAGGCGCGGCTGCAGGAAGTTGACACGCTTGTGCTCGGCGCGCTCAACGAGAATGGCTGGCCGGCGCGGCCAAGCGAGGACCCTTTCCTGTCGCGCAGCATGAAGTCTTCCCTGCAACTGGGACCGCCCGAGCGCCGCATCGGTCAGGCGGCGCATGATTTTGTCATGGGTCTTGGCGCAAAGTCCGTGGTGCTTTCCCGCGCCACAAGGTCGGACGGCGCACCTGCCATCGCGTCGCGCTGGCTGCAGCGGCTGACCGCCCTGATCGGAGAAGACCAGGCGAACATTCTTCGCGCCCGCGGCGGCATTTATCTTGAATGGGCCAACGCGCTGGACCGGGGGCCGGATGTTCCGCTTGCCGTCCGCCCGGCGCCTTCGCCCGCGCTCGAGCTGCGCCCCACACGCTTTTCAATCACCGAGATCCGCACGCTGCGCCACGACCCCTATGCGATCCATGCCAAGCGCATTTTGAAACTGCAACCGCTCGATCCGCTCATTCGCGATCCGCATGAGAGGGAACGCGGCATCCTGTTCCATGACATTCTCGCAGCATTCATCGGCCGGGAACCCGCACTGGACGATCCCGTTGTCGCGGCGGCTTTGCTTCGCGGCATTGCCCGCGAGGAATTCGCCAGGGTCGAACTTCCGCCCGATGTCGAGGCGCTGTGGTGGCCGCGCTTTGATGAACTCATCCCGTCGATCATCGAAATCGAAACCGGACGGCGCGCGGGCGTCGTCCAGTCGCGAACCGAAATCTCCACCCGCGCAATTGCGATTGCCGCAACGGGCGCGACCCTGTCAGGCCGAGCTGACCGCATTGACGTGATGGCCGCAGGCGGCGTTGAGATCATCGATTACAAGACCGGCGACAAGCCGAAAGTTTCAATGGCACGCAGCCTTGCCGATCCGCAGCTGGCGCTTGAGGCGGCTTTGGCGGCGCGTGGGGCCTTTACCGGGCTTGAGCCTGCTCCTGCCAACGATCTCCTCTATTATCGTCTCAGACCCAAGGGCGAGGTCAAGCTCGAATCAATCCTGGACCGGCATGGCGCATCGGCGGAAGCGCTGGGCGAAGACGCATGGCGGCAGCTGCAGCGCCTCATCGAACATTTCAGCCGCCCCGAAGCGCGTTATGTGTCTCATCTGGTGCCCTCATTCGGCGCGGGAAACGACTACGATCATCTTGGCAGAGTGCATGAATGGTCTGCCGTCATTGAAGGCGATGGAGAGGCTGGCGAATGAGCAAGCGCCGCATTCGTGAAATTCCGCGTGAGACGCGGGTCGAGCAAGGCAAGGCATCCAACCCGCATGCGACGGTCTGGGTTTCGGCAAATGCCGGGTCCGGCAAAACCCATGTCTTGTCAGAGCGGGTCATCCGCCTCCTGCTGAGCGGGGTGGAGCCGTCATCAATCGTTTGCCTCACCTATACCAAGGCGGCGGCGGCGCTGATGGCCAACCGGGTGTTTGAGCGCCTGTCGCACTGGACAATCCTCGATGATGTTAAGCTGGGCGGCGAGATCGAGCGCCTCGACGAGGCATTGCCATCGCAGGAAAAGCTCGCCGCCGCCCGGCGCCTTTTTGCCCGTGCGCTGGAAACGCCCGGGGGTCTGAAAATTCAAACCATCCATGCTTTCTGCCAGATGATACTCGCCCGTTTCCCGCTTGAAGCGAATATCGCCGGGCGCTTTGAGCTGATGGACGACGAACTCGGTGCGCATTTTCACGCCGAAGCGCGCCGCCTGATCCTGCAATCGGTGCAGGATGGCGCCGCCCCCGAACTTCGCGCCGCCCTTTACGAGATCATTTCCAGAAACGGCGAGCATGCGTTCGAATCGCTGATG
>JANNRN010000162.1:0-8414 GCA_031401375.1 Phyllobacteriaceae bacterium
AAGCGCGGGCCGCCGAAGCCCGCAAACAGGCCGAAGCCGACAAGGCTGCCGCCGAGGCGAAAATCCAGAAGGAAATCGCGGAAGCCGAGGCGCAAGCGAAGGCGGCGCAAGCCAAGGCCGCCAAGGAACAGACTGCAGCCAAGGCGAAGGCCGAAGCGGAGGCCCAGAAGGTGGCTGAGGCAAAGGCTGCGAAAGCCAAGAAGGCAGCGGAAGCGAAGAAGGCGGAAGCGGCCAAGGCGGCTAAGGCGAGCAAGGAAAAAGACTTCAACGAGGAAGAAATTGCCGCGCTCCTCAACAAGGAGAAGGGCTCCGCCGGCGCCAAGTCCTCCAAGGAAAAGGCAGCGCTTGGCGCCAAGAAGGCGACGGGCGGCGCGAAATTATCTGTCAGTGAAATGGATGCGCTGCGTGGGCAGATCGAAAAATGCTGGAACCCGCCGGCCGGCGTTGCCGATGCCGCAGGCCTGAAGGTCTCAATCAAGATCGATCTGGATCAATCCGGCAATGTAGTGGGTGAGCCGAAGATCCTTTCGGGCGGCGGCGGTGACGGTATTGGCCGTTTGGCTGCTGAGGCCGGCCGGCGCGCTGTGCTCCGGTGCCAGCCCTTCAATCTTCCCGCTGACAAATACGACACATGGAGCGAAGTCATTTTCAACTTCGATCCGAGCGAAATGTTGCAATAGAGAGGCCCGTGACCAATGAGACTTGAAATGAAAACCCTTGTGGCCGCGTTGTTGGTGGCACTGTCGACAATGCTGGCCGCAGCCATACCGGGGCGGGCCGAAGTGGTGGTTGACGTCACCAAGGGCAATGTTGAACCATTGCCGATCGCCATTACCGGCTTTCTTTCGGGCAATGATCTTGGTGACAAGATATCGGGTGTCGTGGCGGCGGACCTCAAGCGGTCGGGCCTGTTTGCCCCGATCGATCAGGGCGCCTTCATCGAGAAAATCTCCAACCCTGATGTTGCGCCGCGCTTTGAGGACTGGAAAGTCATCAACGCGCAGGCACTCGTCACCGGCCGCGTCACCCAGGAGGGTGATGGCAGGTTGCGCGCGGAGTTCAGGCTCTGGGATACCTTTGCCGGGCAACAAATGGACGGTCAGCAATTCTACGCCAACCCGGACAATTGGCGGCGCATTGCCCATATCATCGCGGACGCCATTTACGAACGTTTGACAGGCGAAAAGGGCTATTTTGACACCCGCATCGTGTTTGTCTCCGAATCCGGGCCCAAGGAGAAGCGCATCAAGAAGCTCGCCATCATGGATCAGGATGGCGCCAACGTGCGCACGCTGACCAGCGGCAAGGATCTGGTGCTGACGCCACGTTTCTCGCCCAACAAGCAGGAAGTCACCTACATGTCGTTTGATGGCGATGTGCCGGCGATCTATCTGCTGCAGCTTGAAACCGGGCAGCGCGAAAAGGTCGGCAATTTTCCAGGCATCACCATTGCACCGCGCTTTTCGCCGGATGGGCAAAAAGTCGTCATGAGCCTGTTGCAGGACAATGGCAGCGCCAATCTCTACACGATGGACTTGCGCAGCCGTTCGGTGACGCGCCTCACCAATTCGGCGGCAATCGACACTTCGGCATCCTATTCGCCGGATGGTGGCCAAATCGTGTTTGAATCGGATCGCGGCGGCAAGCAGCAGCTCTATCTGATGAGCGCCGCAGGCTCTGAGCCGCAGCGCATTTCTTTTGGCGATGGTTCCTATTCGACGCCGGTATGGTCGCCACGCGGGGACTTGATTGCATTCACCAAGCAGTCGGGTGGGCAATTCTCCATCGGCGTCATGAAGACCGATGGCTCTGGAGAGCGGATTTTGACGACCGGCTTTCACAATGAAGGGCCGACTTGGGCGCCGAACGGGCGGGTGCTGGCCTATTTCTCGCAAGCCGCCGGCGGCAATGCGAATATCTATTCCATTGATCTGACGGGATACAATAATCAGCCAATTCCGACGCCGGGGGGTGCTTCCGATCCGGCCTGGTCACCGATCCTGGAGTAGTATTCGCTTACGAAGCGCGGCCAGCGCCGCGCTTTCGCCGCATTCGCTGCGAATAGAACCCTGACCGGGTCCCGGTTCATTTGCCCACGTGCATGGTAGGAAACCATTAACCGTGTTTCTTGAGTGGCGCTTAACCCAAACGTGGTTACTGGTCTCTCAACGAAAACCTTACAATTTCAAGGAGTCCGGCCATGCGCCGTTTAGCAGCACTTTCCCGCAACCCCGCCATGATCGCGCTGTTTGTCGCGCTCGCCGTGACGGGTTGCGCATCCAAGAAGAACAATCTGCCCAATACCGCCGGTGAACTCGGCCTTGGCGCCGCTACACCCGGTTCAGCGCAAGACTTTACCGTCAATGTTGGCGACCGGATCTTCTTCGATACGGATTCCTCCATTATCCGGGCCGATGCCCAAGCGACTTTGGACAAGCAGTCCCAGTGGCTTGGTCAGTATCCGACCTATGCAATCACCGTTGAAGGCCATGCCGACGAGCGCGGCACTCGCGAATACAATATTGCCCTTGGAGCCCGCCGTGCGGCCGCGACCCGCGATTATCTGGCGTCACGCGGTATTCCAAAGGCAAAAATGAAGACCATTTCCTATGGCAAGGAACGGCCGGTTGCCGTTTGCGACGATATTTCGTGTTGGTCGCAGAACCGGCGAGCTGTCACTGTTCTGGGTGGCGCGGGCAGCTGATTGCCTTATTCCATACCTGTCAAAAAGAGGCGGCCCGTTGTGGCCGCTTTTTTGTTGACTTGATCGCAACAAAATTTGGCCGAAGTCATCTTGTTGGATAAGAGGCAGAGGTGACACTTGATGTGAGGTCACCGTGGGGTCAAGACGGAAAAACCTGATGGGCATGAAATCGGTATTCATCGCGGCGTTGTTATGTGCGGCGGCAAGTTCACCAAGTCTGGCGCTTAGCCAGTTTGAGGGGACACATGTTCCCGGCTTGGCTTCGGGGGCGACGGGCGGCAATTCAATTCCCGTGCCACAGGAAAGCGCTTCCGGGCAGGGCGAATTTCAGGTGGCGCAGGAAACCGTCGTCAATGTCCAGCTTGATGAACAGATCAGGTTGCTCAACGGTAAAGTGGAAGAACTGACGTTCCAGATTCTGCAGATGCAGGAACAGATGCGCAAGCTCCAGGAAGACAACGAGTTTCGGTTCCAGGAACTTGAAAAGAGCAAGCAAGGCAAGGCAGCGCCGGAAAGGGCAACTGACAAAGCCGCCGCTGCCCCTGATGAGGCACCCGCCGAGCCGGGCAGCGTGAGAGTTGTCACCACTGAAAATGGCGAACCGCTAGACGAAGTGGCCGCCACAATTGAAGGCGCAGGCGAACCGCCGCAGGATTTGGGAACGATCAAGTTTGACGAGAATGGCAATCCTGTCGAGGCCAGCGCTGCGGAGCCGGGCCAAGTTGCGTCAATTCCCGCCAGCGGCAATCCGGCCGATCTTTACAAGGCGGGATATGATCATGTCCTGAGCGGCGACTATCCGAATGCGGAGGCCGCTTTTCGAAGCCATGTCGAGGATTTCCCCGCTGATCCGCAAACCGCTGACGCGCGCTACTGGCTTGGCGAATCGCTTATCGGACAGGGCAAGTACCGCGACGCCGCGGAGATCCTGTTGAAGGCGCAAAAGGATTTTCCAAAGTCCAAGAAGGCGCCTGACATGCTGCTGAAGCTCGGTGTTTCGCTCTCGGCGCTTGATAACAAGGATGTTGCCTGCGCGACATTTGCCCAGGTTTCAAAGAAGTATCCCAAGGCGCCATCGGCGCTGGTGGAGCGTGTTGCGGCAGAGCAGGCCAAGGCTGGCTGCTGACCCAGATGGCGGCTGACCCATTCGGCCGGAGCTTTTCCGAGGTCAAGTTTTCGCAGCATTCCCGCGTTGCCGTGGCAGTTTCAGGTGGAAGCGATTCAACTGGACTGCTGATTTTACTCGCCGGGCACCTTGCCAGCCTGCCTGTCAGACCTCAGATCATTGCGGTCACTATTGATCACGGTTTGCGGCCAGAAGCTGCGCATGAGGCCAGGCGCGTGGCGGCGTTGTGCGAGCAGCATGGCATTCGTCATGTCATCAAGTGTTGGGAGGGTGAAAAGCCCTCCAGCGGCGTTCAGGCCGCGGCGAGAGAAGCGCGTTACCGGCTGCTCGGTGAGGCCGCCGATGAGTTTGGCGCCACGCTCGTATTGACTGGGCACACCGAAGATGACCAGCTCGAAACCGTTGCGATGCGGTTGGCGAGAGGCTCCGGGCCGGGTCTTGCCGGCATTGCGCGTGCCACGCTTGCCATTGGCCGAGATAGTGCCATGCGCTGGTTTGTCCGTCCCTTTCTTGGCATCCGGCGAATGGCGATCCGCGCTGAGCTTCGAACCCGCGCAATTGCCTGGATCGATGATCCCTCCAACACCAATCCTGACTATGAGAGGATCGCGGTGCGGCAATCATTTGGCTCAGCCGGTTCACCCGATCTGGACGAGCTACGCCAGCTTCAAGCGGCCTGGTCGGCCAAGCGGTTCGATCTTGATCGAACTGTGGGACGATTTCTTGAGGCCCATGTCAGTCAGCCAAGTCCTAGTCTTTTGCTTTTGGCCAATGGCCTGTTTGGGGAAAGCGACCACGAGGCTGTCAGCGAGGTGTTGAGGATTTGCGCCGCTTTTTCCGGCGGTTCGCCGCACAGAATGACACAGGAACTTGTCTTCGAGCTGCTTGGCAAGCTGCTGAGGCCCGGGAGCTTTCGATTTGCCGTGTCGGGGGCTTTGCTTGAAAGGCGAAAATGCGGGCTGTTCCTCGTCAAGGAGGCGCGATCGGGACAGTTGATCGAAGTGGAGCAGCCTGCGGGTGAAAGCGGAAGTGCGGCGGCAGCGCTCTTTCCCGGTCTGCCAGCAAGCCTTGTCCGGCAGGCAAAATGGTCATCAGGCTTACAACAGCGTGCTCTCAATCCATGGCCGTCACGGGTTCCGTTGTTCGATCTTCGCGCAGCGTCCGGCCTTGCAAGGATTGCCGGGCTACCGGCTTTTCCAGCGCCGCCTTGTTCACTTTGACGGCAAATATCTGGGTCGTTTCTCAGTTGTGCCTTGGCAAGGCCACGGTTCGCACCTATCTTGCTCTCAGTAATGTCGGTCCGTGACCGCTGTTTTCCGGGACAGGAATGAGTGATGAATCCAAACTACAGAAATTTTGCGCTATGGGCGATCATCGCTCTGTTGCTCATCGCGCTGTTCAATCTGTTCCAAAGCCCGGCGCAGCGGGTGAACTCGCAGGAAATTGAGTATTCACGCTTTCTGCAGGACGTGGACAGCGGCAAGGTCAAGAGCGTGACCATTGCGGGCAACCGCATATCAGGCACCTACACAGACAATGGCTCGGCATTCCAAACCTATTCGCCGGGCGACGTGCAGTTGGTGAGCCGTCTGCAAGGCAAGAATATCGTGATCACTGCCAGACCCGAGGCGGATGGATCCAATTCGCTGGTCAGCATCCTGGTATCGTGGCTTCCGATGCTCATTATTCTGGGTGTGTGGATTTTCTTCATGCGCCAAATGCAGGGCGGTTCGCGCGGTGCGATGGGATTTGGCAAGTCCAAAGCCAAACTGTTGACTGAATCCCATGGCCGGGTGACGTTTCAGGACGTTGCAGGTATTGACGAAGCAAAAGTGGACCTTGAGGAAATCGTTGAATTCCTGAGGGATCCGACCAAGTTCCAAAGGCTCGGCGGGCGCATTCCCCGCGGCGTGCTGCTTGTTGGTCCTCCCGGCACCGGCAAAACTCTTCTTGCCCGTGCCATCGCCGGTGAAGCCAATGTGCCATTCTTCACGATTTCAGGTTCGGACTTTGTTGAAATGTTTGTCGGCGTTGGCGCGAGCCGCGTGCGTGACATGTTCGAGCAGGCCAAAAAGAACGCGCCATGCATCATTTTCATCGACGAAATCGATGCAGTCGGGCGTCATCGCGGCGCAGGCCTTGGCGGCGGCAATGACGAGCGCGAGCAGACGCTGAACCAGTTGCTGGTTGAGATGGATGGATTTGAAGCCAATGAAGGCGTCATCCTGATTGCGGCGACCAACCGCCCTGACGTGCTTGATCCGGCACTGTTGCGGCCGGGCCGCTTTGATCGCCAGGTCGTTGTTCCCAATCCGGATGTCATTGGCCGCGAGAAAATCCTGAAGGTGCATATCCGCAACGTCCCCTTGGCGCCCAATGTTGATCTGAAGATTCTGGCTCGCGGAACCCCCGGATTTTCCGGCGCCGACTTGATGAACCTTGTCAACGAGGCGGCGCTCTTGGCGGCTCGGCGCAACAAGCGCATCGTCACCATGCAGGAGTTCGAAGACGCCAAGGACAAGGTGATGATGGGTGCGGAACGCCGTTCCACGGCGATGACTCCGGCCGAGAAAGCGCTGACCGCCTATCACGAGGCTGGCCATGCAATCCTGGCCCTCAACGTGCCGGTTGCCGATCCTTTGCACAAGGCAACAATCATTCCGCGCGGACGGTCTCTGGGCATGGTCATGCAGCTCCCCGAGGGCGACCGCTATTCCATGAGCTACAAATGGATGATCGCGCGCCTTGCCATCATGATGGGTGGGCGGGCGGCTGAAGAACTCAAGTTCGGTAAGGAGAACATCACCTCCGGTGCGTCTTCGGACATTGACCAGGCGACAAAGCTTGCCCGTGCGATGATCACGCGCTGGGGTTTCTCCGACAAGCTTGGCCGCGTTTCCTATGGTGACAATCAGGAAGAGGTATTCCTCGGTCATTCTGTTGCGCGCACTCAAAATGTCTCCGAGGAAACCGCGCGGCTGATTGACGCTGAAGTGCGGCGCCTGGTTGACGAAGCCTACAGCGAAGCTTTGCGCATTTTGAAGGCCAAGAAAAAGGACTGGATTGTCCTGTCGGAAGGTCTTCTGGAGTATGAAACTCTCTCGGGCGACGAGATCAAGGCGCTTCTGGAAGGCGTAAAGCCAACCCGCGATGACGGCGAAGCAGAGCCGGTTCGCGGCAGCGCTGTCCCCAAGAGCGGCAAGTCCCGCAAGAGCAAGGACGGTGAACCGGATACCGGTATGGAACCACAACCGCAGGGTTGATCTGCCTGTCCAAGTCTTTTTTACAGTCCAGACACGGTCCGCCTCAAAGAAAGCGCCTTCGGGCGCTTTCACCATTTGTAAGCATTTCTTTCATAATGTCTTAACGTATCGGGAGAGTCCGCTCCCGTCACTTGGTTAACTGATCTTACATATTGTGATGTACGTTTCGTGCCGAGTTGTGGCAAAGAGTTCCCGGGGCGATTTCGGGTATGCGGGGTTTCTATGACGCGCAAATATTTTGGCACCGATGGTATTCGTGGCCGGGCAAACCGTTTTCCGATGACGCCTGACATTGCCATGAAGGTTGGTGAGGCGGTCGGCATTGCATTTCGCAACGGTGATCACCGGCATCGCGTTGTTATCGGCAAGGATACGCGGCTTTCGGGCTACATGATCGAAAACGCCATGGTTGCCGGGTTTACCGCAGCCGGCATGGATGTGTTTCTTCTCGGTCCCATTCCCACTCCCGCAGTTGCCATGCTGTCGAGATCCTTGCGGGCTGATGTCGGCGTGATGATCTCAGCTTCCCACAATGCCTTTCATGACAATGGCATCAAGCTGTTCGGACCGGATGGCTACAAGCTATCAGACGAGCTTGAGATCGAGATCGAAAATCTGATCGGCCAGGACCTGACCAAGATGCTCGCGGACAATGGCGATTTGGGCCGGGCCAAGCGAATTGACGGCATCCATGACCGCTACATCGAGTTCGCAAAACGGACCCTGCCGCGCAATTTGTCGCTGGAAGGCATGCGCATCGTGATCGATTGCGCCAATGGCGCCGCCTACAAGGTGGCCCCCGCCGCGCTTTGGGAACTCGGCGCTGAGGTCGTGACCATCCACAACGAGCCTAACGGAACCAACATCAACGAGGATTGCGGGTCGACGCATCCGCTCAGCTTGATCCAAAAGGTCAAGGAAGTGCGTGCCGATATCGGCATTGCACTTGACGGTGACGCCGATCGCGTCGTGCTTGTTGATGAAAATGGCCAAGTGGTCGACGGCGACCAGATCATGGCGGCCATTGCGGAAGACTGGCACGAGTCCGGCCGGTTGACGGCGGGCGGCGTTGTGGCAACCGTCATGTCAAATCTGGGGTTTGAGCGATTCCTGAATTCCAAGGGTCTCAGTCTGGCGCGAACCAAGGTTGGCGACCGTTACGTGGTTGAGCACATGCGCGAACACGGCTTCAACATTGGCGGTGAACAATCGGGGCATCTGGTTCTTTCGGATTTTTCCACGACAGGTGACGGCCTGGTCTCCGCCTTGCAGGTGCTTGCATGCATGAAAAAACAGGGCAAACCGGTGAGTGAGGTGTGCA
>JANNRN010000163.1:0-15316 GCA_031401375.1 Phyllobacteriaceae bacterium
CCGGTCACGCGTTTTGACGCGAGCTCGCGCCAGTGCACCTTGGGAAGGGGACCAAGATGGGGATCGGAAATATGGGCGAGACGGAACATTCATCTCGAATAATTGCTTGCCGTGTCTTATGCCAGAGGCAAAGGACGCGAACATGTCATCGCAATCGCTGTTTGCCCGGGCTCGCGGCAAGTTCTTCCACTATTATTTTCTCGCCAAGCGCCCGATGACCCTTGGCGTGCGGGCTTTGGTTTTGAACGAAGCGGAGAACAGCGTTTTTCTTGTGCGCCATACCTATGTGCCCGGCTGGTATCTGCCGGGAGGCGGGGTCGAGCGCAATGAGACCTTCCGCCAGGCGCTTGCCAAGGAATTGCAGGAGGAGGGCAATATTGTGCTGAGCGGCGAGCCGCATCTGTTCAACATCTATTTCAACCGCCGGGCTTCCATCCGCGATCACGTCGCGCTTTTTGTTGTGCGCGCCTTTGACCAGACTGCGCCCCGCCAGCCGGACAGGGAAATCGCGGAAGCCGGGTTCTTTTCACTCGATCATCTGCCTGAGGGAACCACTGCTTCGACAAAGCGGCGGCTCGACGAAGTGCTGAACGGCCGCCCCGTCGAGGAGCATTGGTAAATCCGCGCCTGAGTATGTTCAGCCCCGCCCGTGCGACATTGTGAAATCGAGCTCCGGGCCTTCGGGCACGATTCCGGTCGGATTGATGTTCAAATGGCTGGCGTAATAGTGCGTCTTGATGTGGTCGAGGCTCACTGTTTCGGCGATACCCGGCATTTGGTAGAGTTCGCGCAGGTACGCGCTGAGGTTCGGATAGTCGGCAATTCGTCTTTTGTTGCATTTGAAATGGCCGACATACACCGCGTCGAAGCGCACCAGCGTCGTGAAGAGCCGCCAGTCAGCTTCCGTCAGCGTTTCGCCTGCAAGATAGCGCTGGCGTGACAGGCGCAATTCAACGGTATCGAGCGCTGCAAACAATTGACTGAAAGCTGCCGCATAGGCGGACTGGGTCGTGGCGAACCCGGCGCGATAGACGCCATTGTTGATTTTTTCATAAACGAGGCTGTTGATGTCGTCGATCTCGCCGCGCAGTGTTTGCGGGTAGTAGTCCGCGCCCGTTGCGCCGGCTTCATCAAACGCCGAATTGAACATCCGTATAATTTCACTGCTCTCATTGGAAACGATGGCGCCCCGCTGCTTGTCCCAGAGCACCGGCACCGTCACGCGGCTGGAGCATAAGGGATCAGCCCTTGTGTAAATCTCGTGGAGAAAGCGCGCGCCAAAGAGCGGATCGCCTGTTGCGCCCGGAAACGACGCGTCGAAGGTCCAGCCGTCTTCACGCATCAGCGGATGGACGATTGAAACGCCGACCATTTCCTCAAGCCCTTTCAGTTTCCGGAAGATCAGTGTCCGGTGCGCCCAGGGGCAGGCCAGCGAGATGTAGAGATGGTATCGATTTGCTTCCGCCCTGAACCCGCCGGCGCCGGAAGGGCCCGGTGCGCCATCGCGGGAAATCCAGTTGCGGAAGAGGGGGGCCTTGCGAACGAACTCGCCTTGGGTCGACTTGGTGTCATACCATTGGTCAACCCATTTTCCATCGACAAGGAAACCCATCAGAACTCCGATCCGGCAAAGCGATGCCGTTTGCGAATAGATTTTCCGCGAAAAGTTGATAGATGCGGCGACGGGCACACTAGCTCGCCCGAGTGCACTTCTGCAACGCGCAGAGATTGAACAATCCGTTGAACGATGCTAGGCGACCAGCATGAAGCATGGATGTCATGTCATGGCGCTGTTTTGGAATGGTCTGTCGCGACGACGCTGATTGCGCTTGCCCGCTTGCGTTTGCTTGCCGCCGTTCCGACCTTCATCCAGCCTGGTTGTTCCCTTCATGACAAAGCTCTCCTACCTGCCCGAACAGGCGTCGCATGACGCCATCATTGACGACATCAACGCCGAAGCCTTCGGTCCCGGCCGGTTTGCCCGCGCCGCTTACAGGATCAGGGAAGGCGGGCCGCACGAGCGAAACTTGTCGTTTGTCGCGTTGGCTGATGGTGAAGTGATCGCCTCGGTGCGGTTGACCCGGGTCAAGATCGGTCTGGCCAGCGCCCTGCTGCTCGGCCCGCTTGCCGTCAGGCCAAGCTGGAAAAACCAGGGAATTGGCCGCCACATCCTCCGGCTCAGTGTCGAAGCGGCACGGGAAAATGGTCACGAACTGGTGGTTTTGGTCGGCGACGAACCGTATTACGGACCCTTCGGATTCAAGCGGGTGCCATACAAGCAGATCACGTTTCCCGCCGCCGTGGATTTCAATAGGGTCCTGTCTCTTGAACTCAAGGAGGGGAGCCTTGCCTTGGCTACCGGCGAGGTCCATCACGCCGATGCCTAAATTTGTCTGCCAGAAAATCTTTAATAAACAGATAGTTAGGCAGGGTAGGCTAGCGCCCTTCGCGGTACCACGTTGATGCCAGCATCATCAAGAGGGCGCCAAGCCCGAGGAGCCCGGCGAAAAGCGGCAGGCGCGATACGCTGCGCAACGTCGTCTCATCAGTCGTTCTGAGACCAAGCCAGTCGCCGGAAGAAGCTTCCATACGTCCGCGCACCGGCAAGATGTCCGGAACCGTGATGTCGCCCGAACCACCCGAGAGGCGCTCAATTGTTCCTCCCGTTTCGCGGACCAGGTGAGCCAGCTTTTCGAGCGTTGAAACCGTTGAGAGAAACTCGGGCGCATTCGCGGGGCCCAGATGGGTGAGTGCGGTGAGATCGCCATTGGCTATCCGGAACAGCCCGATCTCGGAAGTCTCCAGTTTGCCTTTGAACAGTCCGGGTTCAACCCTTGTCAGCTTGACGCTCGCCTTGGCGCCGGAGGGCAGCGTCACATCGGCCACCGGCACTTCATCAGTCATCGTCTGGCGGGAAATCTCGAGGCTTTGCTCTTTGCCCGATGCCGTCAGGGCTTCTTCTTCCAGCTCAGGCTCCTTCATCAGCCAATGGGCGATCCGCCTGTAGAGTGAAACATAGGGTCCGCCGCCTTCAAAACCGCGCGCCCAGAGCCAGCCCTGATCAGAAAGAAACATGCCGACGCGGCCCTTTTCCTTGCGGTTCAGAATGAGAAGCGGGCGATCACCTGCGCCTTTCATCACGATTTCACCGACCGGGTTGTCCACATTGATCACCCGGAACCACCGGCTCCAGTTTGGCGGCTCCGAAGCCGACCCTTCCAGACCGCGTGTGACGGGGTGACGTTTGCCGAGCTCAGTCAATTGCGGCAGGAACCCTTGTTCGGTGACGTCTCCCGTGGGCGTTGCCGGCAAAGCCCCGACAAGCGGCGTGTTCGCAATGGTCATTTCGCCCGCATATTCGGGACCCGCCGCAATCAGGAGAGCGCCACCCTGTTCCACATATTGCGTGATATAATCGTAGTAGAGCGTCGGCAACACATCGCGGTGCTGGTAACGGTCAAAGATGATGAGATCGAAATCCCTGATGCGGTCGACAAACAGTTCCCGCGTCGGAAAGGCAATCAGTGAAAGCTCATTGATCGGCGTCCCGTCCTGCTTCTCCGGCGGGCGAAGAATGGTGAAATGCACGAGATCAACGCTCGCGTCCGACTTGAGCAGATTTCTCCATGTGCGCTCACCGGCATGCGGCTCTCCTGACACAAGAAGAACGCGCAGGTTCTCGCGAACCCCCTCGACAATGGCGACAGCCTGATTGTTGGTCTGACTGACCTCGTCCTCAACGGGATCTACCGTCAGTTCCACAATGTTGGTTCCCGCACGGTCGAGCGTCAGTTCAAGCGGCTTCTTGACGCCAAGTATGGCGACTTCCTCGGCAACCGGTTCGCCGTTGACCAAGACCCTGACCCGCACTTCACCAGTTTGAGCCCGTAAGCCTTCATCGGAAACGAGATATTCGAGGATGAGCGGCTTGCCTGTGATGCCGAACTTCGGCGACTGAGTGAACTGCACAACGCGGTCCGTGTCGCTTTCCCGGCCGGTGATCAGGGCATGCAACGGCGCATCAAAACCCAACACGCTTTTCATGTTCGGGACATCGTGAACCTGCCCGTCCGTCACAATCACGGCGCCCGCAACACGGCCCGGCGGAACGTCGCGCAGGGCTTCTGTCAAAGCGGAAAACAGTTTTGTGGATGACCGGTTCTCGGCGCCGTCCGCCCGCGCAGCCTCGACGATCCGAACGTCGAAAAGGTTGAAGCGCCCAATGCGCTCCTGAAGTGTCTTCAAGGCCTCGTCAGTCTGCTTGGTCCTTTCCCCGAACGTCTGGCTTTGGCTGCGATCCGCGACAATGGCGACAACGCTTTTGACGGGGTCGCGTTGTTCATTGAGGAAAACCGGATTGGTCAGGGCGAGGGAAAGCATGGAGGCAGCGCCAAGACGCAGCCAAGCTCCTCTTGCGCGCCGCAACACGCCGGTCGCCGCCAGAGCGAGAACCAGGGCGGAAGCCAACGCGATGACAGGCCACTGAAAGAAAGGTTCGAACGAAACCGACAGGTTCATTGTCCGAGCCTTTCCAGCAGGGCGGGAACATGGACCTGGTCGGATTTGTAGTTGCCGGTCAGCATATACATGACGATGTTCACGCCAGTGCGAAGCGCTTGTTCGCGCTGCAAATCATTTGAAGGAACGGTGGAAAACAGAAAATAACCGTCATTGTCCATCGCCCAGGCGGAGGCAAAGTCGTTGCTGGTGATCAGGATTGGGGACACGCCGTCACCTGTGCGAACAGGCCTGCCCGATGTCTCGTCAACTGGTGCGGACGCCTCGACCCAGAGCGAGCCTCCGGCAAACTTGCCCGGAAAAGTGCTGAGCAAATAGAAGGCTTTGCTCAAGACATGATCAGGCGGCACAGGTTCAAGCGGCGGAACATTCATGTCACGCAGTATCTCTCGCAAACGCTGGTTCGCGGGCGATCCTGCCCCGGACAGATCGAAGATCGACGTGTCCTCGTCTCTGGTGTCGAACACGATGGTCCCACCTTGCCTCATGTAATTGTCAGCGCGTGACAGCGCTTTGGCCGAAGGCATGGTTTCATCGGGATCAATGGGCCAGTAGATCATTGGATAGAATGTCAGTTCATCCCTTTCCAGATCAACTCCCGCAGGATCCGCCGGTTCAAGGGCAGTCTTGTCGGAGAGATACACTGTTAGCCCGAACAAGCCCTGCGCACTGACCTTGTCGAGTTCGTCATTGCCGGTCAGCACGTAAGCAAGGCGGGTTTTGCTGATGGCCTCGATTGCCGCAGCATCCGCAACGCCCGCATCTGGCGCCTCTTGCGCCCGTGCGGGCTCGCCGGGATAGCCAAGGACAAATATTGCAACGGCCAGCGAGGCGGTGGCCGGCCGCCACGATCTGAAGGCCCCCATGATCCACATGACTGCAAGGCAATCGATCGCGAGCAGGAAAAGGGCGGCAAGGAGCAGCGCGCCCTTGAGCAAATGCGGCTGATCAGCCGGATAAGTCGCAGATTTGACCGGGACCCCGGTCACGGGCGCTTTTGACGGAAGCAGCCGGTCACCAAGCGACAGCAAGTTCAGCGAGATCGCTCCGTCCGCCGTTCCATAAAGACCAGGGGGATTTTCAAAACTCACCTCTGGTTCTTTGCCTGCGCCCAATGACAGGGGCTTGGCGCTCGCAGGCGGCGCAGTGGTTGTGCCGTCTGCGCTGATCATGCGCAACGGTGGCAGCACGGCGAGTTTGCCGGATGCTCCTCCTGCGGGAGCCGTCCGCGCGAGGTTGACAGTCCGGCGCAGCATTTCGACAAAAGTGCCGGTCAGCGGCAGGTTGGACCATGATGCCGTCGGGGTCACGTGGAAAAGGATGATCGTTCCGCGTCCGCGCGACTGCGCCGTCACGAGCGGCGTTCCGTCGGAAAGATCCGCCCAGCTCTTGTCAGCAAGATCAGGCGAGGGCTCGGCGAGAACCTGCCGGTTGATCAGGATGTCGGGCGCGAGTTCTATTCCGGCAAACGGGCTGTCCTCATCGAAAGGCAAGACAGTTTGCGGCACTGTCCAGGACATGCTGCCGTCCAGGGTGCGCTCGCCCCGGCGAAGCACCACCGGCAGGAGATTCATGTCTTCGGACGCTGCCAGCCGCGGTCCGGCAAAACGAAGCAGAACACCGCCTTTGTCGATCCAAGTCCCAAGCACCTCCAGCGAGGCGTCCGGGATTGTCCCGACATCGGCCATCACGATGACGGAAGGCTTGTTTTCCAGGACTTCGGCGATGGCGCTCACGAGATCGGGTGTTTTCGGAATCTCGATATCGGCAAAGGGCAACAACGCCTTTTCGATGTAATACAGCGGCGCCAGCAATTGCTCGTCCACATCCCGGCTGGCGCCCGAAATCATGGCAACGCGCTTGCGTTTGACCCGGTCGTCGAGCAACCGGAGGCCAGCGGCATGTTTTTCACCGGCAAGGCTGAGCGAGGCGATATCGTTGCGCAGTTCAAAGGGAAGTTTGAGGTCGATCACCGTTTCTGAAGCGCCGGCGGCGAAGCTGACAAGTGTCTCCGCAAGTTGGCGGCTTTTCTCATCGAACGCCAATAGCTGGCCATCGTTGGCGAAGAAGGTTCCTTCCGGCCGCCTTATCGTCACCTTGAGACTCTCGGCGGTGTTTTCGGTCGCAACAATTGCGCGTTGATCTGAGCGTTCCGGCGCGTACCAGAGCATGGATTTCAGCTTGCCCGCGGCCAGTCGCTCAAAGGTGGTCTTCTCATCTTTTGATTCCAGACCCGCGCTTAACCACGCAATTTCATTGGGTTTGTTGATTTCATCCAGGTTCTGAAGTTTGTCAGCGACGTCGAGTGGGCGGGCGGGCACCGGGGATGCCTTGATGGTGGCGAGGTGCTCCAGCGCTTCTTGCGCGTTGAACGGGCCAATGGGCGCATTTGGCTCCGATGCTGTGGCCATGATGATAACCGGCCGGCCGCTTGTTTCGGCCTCTTCGACAAGATCAGCGGCTGTTCGCAACTGGGCCTGCGCGATCACCGCGGATGGCCAGGAATTGTCAATGACGATCGCCAGCGGACCCTCGCCCTGCAAGGCGACGTTGCGCGGATTGAACACAGGCTCGGCAAGCGCCACGATGACAAGCCCTGCGAGGGTGAGGCGAAGCAGGGTCAGCCACCACGGGCTTTTGTTGGGCGTCTCTTCCTTCTTGAGCAATTTGAGCAGGATCGCGAGGGGCGGGAAAACTTCTTCGCTGGGCTTGGGAGGCGTCAACCGCAACAGCCACCAGATAACTGGCAGGAGGGCCAAGCCCAGGAGCATCAGCGGCGCACCGAATACAAGGGGAATACCCATCATGACAGAAAGTCCCGGCTCTCCGTCATCAGGAGATGAAGACGCGTCAGTGGCTCGGATGCCGGCCGGTCCGTGCGGTTTGTGGTAAAACTCCAGCCGAAGCTGCCGGCCCATGACTGAAGCTCCTGACGCCGGGCGAGAAACAGGCTGCGATAATCGTCGCCGAAGTTCTCGGCGCGTCCGAGCTTCAGTCTCTGTCCGGTTTCCGGATCGATGAACTCCAGCCGGCCTGCATAGGCAAAGGTTTCTTCAACCGGATCAACGATTTCAATCAGGTGACCTCTGACGCCTCTGTCGGCAACGGGTTGAAGCGTTTCCATGATCTTGTCTACCGGGTCCAGAAAGTCGCTCGCGATGACCAGATCAGAGAATCGCTTGACGGAGCTGAAATCCGGCGAGAGGCTGCCCTGCGATCCAGCCAGCCTCAGGCTCAGCTTTTCCGCAGCATTTCGGGCGGCAAACGGGGCGGCAATGCCGGGCCAGGCGATGCGCTCACCAGAGCGGGACAGCAACTCGGCCAAGGCCAGCATCAACACCATGGCGCGCGCTTCCTTGGAAACTTCGGCAAAGCGTGACTGAAACAGCATTGATGGCGAAGGGTCCGCCCACAGCCAAACCGTATGGGCGGCTTCCCATTCACGGTCGCGAATATAGGTGTTGTCATCACGCGCTGAACGGCGCCAGTCAATTTTGCTTACGGCTTCTCCATCGACATAGGGGCGGAACTGCCAGAAATTTTCGCCGATGCCGCGGCGGCGGCGTCCGTGCCAGCCGTTGATCGTCGTATTTGCGAGGCGTTTAGCGCTAATGAGCAGATCGGGTATGTATGACGCGCGCCCGCGTGCCCGTGCCAGAGCGTCACTTTGCGATACTGCAGCGGAAATCGCGCCTATGGCCATATCAGGCTTTCAAGAGCTTCGCGATGACTTGGCGGACGTTCATCCCTTCGGCCCGGGCGGCAAAATTCAAGGCCATCCTGTGCTGCATGACCGGCTCTGCTAGGGCCCGCACATCGTCAATGGAGGGCGCGAGCCGGCCTTCATAAAGCGCTCTCGCGCGGGAACACAGCATCAGAGCTTGACCCGCACGGGGCCCCGGACCCCAGGAAATGTGCCTTTCGGCCTCAGGATGAGGCGAACCTGGGCGGGCCGAACGCACCAGCGTCAAAATGGCATCAACAACCGTTTCAGGCACCGGCATCGCCCGTATCAGCGATTGCATTTCGAGCAGCCGTTTGGCGTTGATGACGGGCTTCGCCTTCGCCTCAACAGTTCCCGTGGTTTGGGTCAATATCTGCCGCTCGGCGTCCAATTCGGGATATGAAACGTCAATCTGCATGAGGAAGCGGTCAAGTTGCGCTTCGGGAAGGGGATAAGTGCCTTCCTGTTCAAGCGGGTTCTGCGTTGCCAAAACATGAAACGGCGCCGGAAGGTCGTATCTCTCGCCGCCCACTGTCACATGATATTCCTGCATGGCCTGCAGAAGAGCCGACTGGGTGCGCGGCGAGGCGCGGTTGATCTCGTCGGCCATCAGCAATTGCGCAAACACGGGACCCTTGAGGAAACGGAAGGAGCGTTTGCCCTTGTCGCTCTGTTCAAGAACTTCCGATCCCAGAATGTCGGACGGCATCAGATCGGGCGTGAACTGAATGCGGCGCTCGTCAAGGCCCAGGACCGTGCCCAGCGTTTCCACCAGCTTGGTTTTTGCCAGACCCGGAACGCCAACCAGCAGAGCGTGCCCCCCGGCAAGAACCGCGATCATGCTTCGTTCGACCACTGCCTCCTGACCAAAAATCACCTCGCCAACCGCTTTGCGGATATCGGCGATATCGCCAAGCGCCCGCTCAGCTTCGGCAATAATGGCCTTTGGATTGTTGGCCAGATCGGCCTTGAGCATGTTCATGCTGATCCTCGTGGAAATTCGTTCTGCATTGCGGGCGATGCGCCGATTCGTTGCGACATTTCATTCATGTCTGCAAGTTAAGGCTTCAACTGTGCATGACAAGCGGGATAGGGCGCAATAAGAATGACTATTTCGTGACGTGGTGAAGAGATCGGACGGGATACATTGAAGCAAGAGCTCAAAGCAGCAGGAGACACAGGCGCGCTCGCGGCGCTGATTTCCCGTGCGCAAGGGCCGGGCAAGGGGCTGCCGCCGGTCGAGCGATGGGAACCGCCGTTTTGCGGCGACATTGACATGGAAATCCGGGCGGACGGCACCTGGTTCTACATGGGCACGCCCATCGGGCGCGCGCCGCTTGTGCGCCTTTTTTCCACAGTTCTGCGCAAGGACACTGATGGAAAGACCTATCTTGTCACGCCGGTCGAGAAGGTCGGCATCAGGGTCGTTGATGCGCCCTTTCTTGCTGTCGAAATGGCCGTCTCCACCTCGTCGGGTGAGCAGGTTTTGACGTTCCGAACCAATGTTGGCGATGTGGTCGAATGCACGAAAGCGCATCCGCTGCGCTTTGTTGTTGACGATGCAACGCATGGGCTCAAGCCGTATCTGCATGTGCGCGGGCGGCTTGAGGCGCTGGTTTCCCGGGCTGTCATGTATGATTTGGCGGCGCTTGGCGAAGAAGTTGATCATTGCGGCCAGCGCTGGTTTGCCGTTCGCTCTTCGGGAGAGACTTTTCCGATCATGGAAGCCAGCCGCCTGAGGGAGCTGTCTTTGTGAAAGCAGCGGTATTCAATGCCGGAGAGTTGCGCCTGCGGGCCGGCCGCCTTGAAAGCAGTTCTGAAGACCTGCATCACGGCGATCATGTGCTTAATCCCGATATCGTGACGATGCTCAAGGCGACGGCGCTGCGCGAGGCGGCGGTGCTGATACCGGTTGTTGACCACGGAGACCATGCCGGGCTCATCCTGACCAGGCGCACCGCTTCCATGCGCCAGCATTCCGGACAAATCGCGCTGCCGGGCGGCGCCATTGATCCCGAAGACGGCTCGCCTGAGACGGCCGCGCGGCGCGAGGCGATGGAGGAAATCGGCCTTGCCCCGGAACTGGTCGAAACCATCGGGCGGCTGCCGCCCTATCTGACCACAACCGGATTTCGCATCACGCCCGTTCTGTCGCTCGTGCAGCCGGCCTATACGCTCGCGATCAATCGCCAAGAGGTGGATGCAGCCTTCGAGGTTCCTTTCGATTTCCTGATGAACCCTGGCAATCACATCCGTGAAAGCCGTATCTGGCAGGGAAAGGAGCGGTTCTATTACGCGATTCCCTGGCAAGAGCACTATATCTGGGGCGTCACCGCCGGAATTCTTCGCGTGATGTATGAAAGGCTTGGCGTTGACTGAGTGCGTGAACCTCAAATCCTTGACAAACCTTTTTGAGAACAAAGGCTTGCAGAATCTTCTGGCGATCTTGAATCAAGATGGCGAAGAGGCGCGGATTGCGGGAGGAGCGGTCCGTAACGCCTTGATGCACGAATCAATTTCGGATGTGGACATTGCCACCACCTGCCTGCCGCAAGAGGTGATGAAACGCGCAGTGTCTGCCGGTTTCAAGGCGGTGCCGACCGGCATCGAGCACGGAACGATCACTGTTGTCGCGCATCATGTCGGTTATGAGGTGACAACGCTCAGGGCTGACATCCGCTCCGATGGTCGCCGTGCCGAAGTCGTATTCGGCCGTGACTGGCAGGCGGATGCGGAGCGTCGGGACTTCACCATCAACGGACTTTATGCGACGGCGGAAGGTGACGTCATTGATCTGGTGGGCGGGTTGGCTGATATCGAGACAAGAACGCTGCGCTTCATCGGTGATGCCGAGCGCCGTATCAGCGAAGACCATTTGCGCATCCTGCGCTTCTTCCGGTTTTTTGCCTGGTACGGTTCGGGACGACCCGACAGCGATGGCCTGAAGGCCTGTGTGCGGATGAAGGAGAGCATTGCCAAGCTCTCCGCCGAACGGGTCTGGGCGGAACTGAAGAAGCTCTTGTCGGCGCCGGATCCGTCGCGGGCATTGCTGTGGATGAGGCAGACCGGCGTTCTCAGCGTGGCGCTGCCGGAGAGTGAAAAATGGGGCATAGACGCTGTGCATGGGCTTGTTGCCGCCGGACGTGATCTTGGCTGGCGGCGCGATGGTTTGCTTCGCCTGATGGCGATCATTCCACCGGCAGTGGAACGGGTGGGCGAACTTGCCGGTCGGCTCAAGATTTCCAACAGCGAACGGGAGCGGTTGGAAAGATGGGCGGCGTCCGCGCTTCCCCAGCCCGAAACCGACAACCGGTTGTTGGCGCTTGAACTTTTTCGCGGCGATCCGGCCGGCATATCGGACCGGCTCAGACTTGCCATAGCCTGCGCCCGCGCGCTGGCCGCCGACAACGACAAGGAAATGATGAAGGCGGCAGGCTACTCGCGGCTGCTGGACTTTGCGGTGGGTTGGACGAAGCCGGTGTTCCCGGTGACGGGAGCCGAATTGCTGGCGCAAGGCATGAAGCCGGGGCCGGAAGTTGGAAAGCGCCTCAAGGAGCTGGAAGACAAGTGGCTGAACAGTGATTTCAAGCTCACAAAAAGCCAGTTGCTGGCTCTCTGATCCCGCGATCCGGGTAGAAAGCCGGATGTTGTCTTACGGCCATTTCACCGCTGGCGGCATTGAGGACAGGATTGAATCGACATTGCCGCCGGTTTTCAAACCGAAGATCGTGCCGCGATCATAGAGGAGATTGAACTCGACATAGCGACCCCGGCGGATGAGTTGTTCTTCCCGGTCCACGCCTGTCCATGGCTCGTTGAAATTGCGGCGGACCAGATGCGGATAGACGACCAGAAAGCTCTTGCCGACGTCCTGCGTGAAGGCAAAGTCGGCTTCCCAGCCGCCCTGCTTTTCATCCGAATGCAGCCAGTCGTAAAAAATGCCGCCAATGCCGCGCGGTTCGCTGCGATGGGGAAGGTAAAAATAGTCATCGCACCACTTCTTGTAGCGCCCATAGTCCGCGACGGCGTGACGGTCGCAGGTGAACTTCATCGCCTTGTGAAAGGCCTGGCTGTCGGGATCATCCTGCGCGCGCCGCCGTGCCAGCACCGGCGTCAGGTCAGCACCCCCGCCAAACCACTGGCGTGTCGTGACGACCATGCGCGTATTCATATGCACGGCGGGAACGTGCGGGCTCTGCGGATGGGCGATCAGGGATATGCCAGACGCCCAAAAGCGCGGATCTTCTTCGGCACCGGGAATCTGTTTGCGAAACTCCGGCGAAAACTCACCGAAAACCGTGGATGTGTGGATGCCGACTTTTTCGAAAACACGGCCCGCCATCATCGACATGATGCCGCCGCCAAATTCGCCGCCGCTGCGCTGCCAGGGTGCGCGCGCAAAGCGGCCCGGTTGGCTGCCCCGCATGGTGCCCGCATGCTCGTCTTCAAGTTTTTCGAAGGCCGCGCAAATCCGGTCACGCAATTCCTCGAACCACGCGCTGGCGCGATCCTTCTTTTCCTCAATGTCGTCCGGAAGACCGGCTGCGATGTCGGCTCGCTCCACGAATCCGCTCCTGTTGGTCACCGGCTCCTATCAGCAACTGCCCGGTGTTTCCAATCCGGCTCTATGCAATATGGCAGATTGTCAACATCTGATCACACATCAAGGCGGCCGAGTTGCCGCAATGCCTCGCCGGTTGCCATGGCGACGGACAAGGCAAGGTTGAGGGACCGCCGATCGGGGCGCATGGGGATGACAAGCGCGCTGTCGGCGCGGCGCCGCACGCCGTCAGGCACGCCCGATGATTCCCGGCCAAACAGAAGGACATCGTTTAGTTGAAAGGCGAACCGGACGTAGGGCGTTTTTGACTTGGTTGAAAACAAGATGATCCGCCGGTCTTTGGCCCGGCAATCCTCCACAAAAGCCTGCCAGTTGAGATGCCGTCGCAATGTTGCCTGTTCGAGATAGTCCATGCCCGCGCGCTTGAGGGCCCGGTCCGAAAGGTCAAAGCCCGCCGGCTCGATGACATGGACCTCCAGATCAAAACAGGCCGCCATGCGCAGGATCGTGCCGGTGTTGCCGGGAATGTCTGGCTGATAAAGCGCAATGGAGATGGTCATGGCACCGTCTAACGTCCTCGTGGCAAAACGGCAACAATTGTCAGGAATGAAAGGCGAACACGGCCAATTCGTGCTGGAACCTCTGGCCATGCCGATAGTGTGTCTGTATGCAGGGGCCATCCAGACACGGACCGAAAGGAGGATTCGATGGATATCATTGTTTATCGTTTCTATCCGGCCATCGCCTCTTGGCGTGGTTTTTGAGCGGTTCCGCATCGGCAGGATTTTCAAGTTTCAAGCCCTGAATAACGCGAACCGCGACTGAGTTTTCAACCGGTCTTCAAAAGGTTCCGTTATGTTTAGCCCAACTCTGCGGCCGGATGCACCGGCCAATCCATATAGCGACGCAACGACGCGTCTCACCGGCAGGCTGGTTCCGGCCCTTACGCTGCTTATCTTCAGCGTTTGGCTGACAACGTCGATTGCCGCCATTTTGCTGACATTGAGCGATGCATTGCCTGCCGCGCGTTTCAACGGCACAATCATCGCAGAACTGGACAGATGATGTTTACGTGGTTTGAAAAACGGCTTGATCCGTTCCCCGCCGACGATCCCGTAACGCCGCCAACGACTTTGGTGGCGTTCTGCATGCACTACACCAAGGGTGCGTGGGGCTGGATCGCGGCGATGGCGGCGCTGACTTCACTCATTGCCATTATCGAAGTGTCGCTGTTCGGCTTTCTGGGCAATGTAGTTGACTGGCTTGCGACGCAATCGCGCGAAACCTTCGTACAGGATCAGGGCTGGCGGCTGGCGGGGATCGCGGCGGTCGTCGGCATCGTCATGCCGGTCGTCGCGCTGTTTTCAGCGACGATCATTCACCAGACGCTGCTCGGCAATTATCCGATGCGGATCCGCTGGCAAGTTCATCGCTATCTGTTGAATCAGTCGATGACGTTCTATCAGGACGAGTTTGCCGGCCGCGTTGCGACGAAGCTCATGCAGACCGCGCTCGCGGTTCGCGAATGCGTGATGAAAGTGCTCGACGTTCTCAATTATGTCGGCGTCTATTTCACCGGCATTCTTGTGCTTCTGGCAACCATGGACTGGCGGTTGACGCTGCCCATGCTGGCTTGGCTCGCCGCTTATGTCGGTCTTCTTTATTACTTTATTCCGCGGTTGCGCAAAGTGGGAGCGACGCAGGCCGATGCCCGATCAATGATGACCGGGCGGATCATCGATTCCTACACCAACATTGCCACCGTCAAGCTGTTCTCTCACGCCAAGCGTGAACAAAGCTATGCGCGGGAAGGCATGGGCGAATTTTTGAACACCGTGCACGCGCAGATGCGGTACGTCACGCTGTTCCATGTCTTCTTGTATATCATCAATGCCTTGCTCTTGCTCGGCGTTGGTTTTGTCGGACTGTCACTCTGGCTGGCGGGCGTGATCAGCGTCGGTGCGGTCGCCGTTCCGATCAGCCTCGTTTTGCGGCTGCACGGCATGTCGCAATGGATCATGTGGGAAGTTTCCGCGCTGTTTGAAAATATCGGAACGGTCGAGGACGGCATCCGTTCGATATCCTTGCCGCGGCTTGTGCGGGACGCCCCAAATGCTCCCCAACTTCTGGTGAAATCCGGCGGTATCAACTTCGACAGCATCCGCTTCCACTATGGCCAGGACAAGGGTGTGATCGAAAACCTGTCGCTCTTGATCCGTCCGGGCGAGAAGGTAGGGCTCGTTGGCCGTTCGGGGGCGGGCAAGTCGACCCTCGTCAATTTGCTGCTGCGCTTCTACGATCTGGAGGGCGGGCGCATATTGATTGACGGTGTCGATATCTCGGCTGTCACGCAGGACAGTTTGCGCGCCAATATCGGCATGGTTACCCAGGATACGTCTCTTCTGCATCGGTCCGTCAGGGAGAACATTCTCTACAGCCGGCCGGACGCAAGCGAAAAGATGATGATTGATGCAGCTACCCGCGCCGAGGCGCATGGTTTCATCGAGGGGCTG
>JANNRN010000164.1:0-2406 GCA_031401375.1 Phyllobacteriaceae bacterium
AGGATCTTCACGCGCTCCAGTTTGCCATTGATCTTCATCTCACACCACGCGCCCGGAAAAGGCGACAGGCCGCGAATGTGATTGTGAACCTCTGCGACGGGTCTTGCCCAATCGATCCGGGTTTCCGCCTTGTCGATTTTCCTGGCATAGGTGACGCCATCCGTCGTCTGAGGCGTCAATACCAATTGGCCAGCTTCCAGCGCCTGCACGGCCTCAACCATCAGCGCCGCGCCAACGTGCTTGAGAACATCATGCAGTTCGCCGGCCGTCATTTCAGGCGCAATCGGGACGCGTTCCGTCATGGCAATTGGCCCGGTGTCCAACCCTTCATCCATCTTCATGACCATCATGCCGGTCTCAGCGTCACCGGCCAGGATCGCCCGGTGAATCGGCGCTGCGCCCCGCCAGCGCGGAAGCAGCGAGGCGTGACCATTGAAGCAGCCAAGCCGTGTGCTTTCGAGGATCGGTTTCGGCAGCAGCAAGCCATAGGCGACGACGACGGCAATATCGGCTTTCACCGCTGCAAACTGCTCTTGCTCGGCCGCCGCCTTCAGGCTCGCTGGCGTGCGCACTTCAATCCCCAATTGTTCGGCGCACAGATGCACAGGCGATTTGGTCAGCTCCAACCCCCGCCGGCCGGCCGGGCGCGCCGGCTGCGCGTACACACAGGCAATCTCATGGCCTGCGGCATGAAGCGCCTTGAGCGTTGGCACCGAGAATTCCGGCGTTCCCATGAATATGATGCGCAGCGGCAAGGGTTCAGACTTTAAGGTCATGGGCGCTGCAGCGCCGGAAGCCGCGGGGTTCTGTCACGATCACGCGACCGGTTTGCGCCCTGCGCGCCGGCTTGGTTCTTCATGACTGCGAATGAATTCCTCGGCTTCGTCTTCGGTATGAAGCACCTCTTTCAGCGTTTCGGCGAGGAACCCCGCCACGGGCGAGTCATCAGCAGCGTACAAATCGGACACGTCTGAATTTGCAGCCATTCCTGATTGCATCAGCTCCAACGCCGCCGCGGAAAGGGTCAGGCGTTTGCGTGCAGCTAATTCCCGAATCGCCGATTCGAGCTCCGGCGGAATGTTGCGAACTAACATATTGGTCATTGATGCCTCCAAACTTGCCGCCAACGTTACCATGGCGGTTCGTCTCAAACCAGCGCTGACGCCGGCCGCTGCCTTGCCAGCTTGGTGAACTTCTTGACCACCATGGCCCTTTTGAGTTTGGAGATGTGATCAATGAACAGCACGCCGTTCAGATGATCAATTTCATGCTGCAGACAGGTCGCGAGCAGGCCTTCCGCCATGATCTCATGCTGTTTGCCGTCGAGATCGAGATGGGTGACTTTCACCGAGGACGGACGTTCGACTTCGGCATAGTAGTCGGGGATAGAAAGGCAGCCCTCCTCGTAGATCGAGCGCTCCTCGGACGACCAGATGATCTCGGGATTGATGAAGATCTGCGGTGCTTTTTCTTCCGGCTCCTTGGCAAGGTCGATGACCAGCATACGGACCGGCTCGCCGATCTGTATGGCCGCTAGGCCGATGCCGGGCGCATCATACATCGTCTTAAGCATGTCGCCGGCAAGCCTGCGCAATTGAGCGTCGACGCGCTCGATCTTCTTCGAGGGCGCCTTCAGGATCGGGTCCGGCAGCAGAATGAGCGGGCGAATGGTCATTGCCGTGAGGTAATGGCTCCCCACACCAGCGTCAATATTGTCTGCAACGAATGTTCACTTTTTGATCTCGTTTTGAAACTTCGAATCGGCTATAGGAAAAGGATGGACATCAAGGAATTCCTCGATCAGACGCTGATTGTCATCGGCGCATATCCGATTTCGTTGGGGCACGTGCTGATCGCGACTGCGTTGCTGGCCGTCGCGCTGATCCTTGCAACAGCAATCGGCCAGTGGCGCAGCGCGTCTCTGCGCCAGGCCGCAATGCTCGAATCCGAAGAGCGCGCCCGTGCCGCGGAAGAACGTATGGCCGAGATCTTGCGCACCCAGTCGGAGATGCAGGGCCGCATGCAGACCATGGCGGAGATTTTCGGCGCGCGGCAATCGGAGATGACGCAATCGATCCGCGAACGGCTGGACGGCATGACCAGCCGTATCGGCCAGACCATGACCGATCAGACCCGCGCCACGCATGAGAACCTTGCCAAACTGCAGGAACGGCTGGCGGTGATTGACTCGGCGCAATCCAACATCCGCGCACTGGCCGGCGAGGTCGTGACACTGCAGTCCATTCTTTCGAACAAACAGACGCGCGGCGCCTTCGGGCAGGCGCGGATGGAGACCATCGTTGCCGATGGACTGCCAATGGGCGCCTTCGAGTTTCAGGCCACCCTCTCCAATGGCAGCCGCCCGGACTGCCTGATCCTGATGCCGAACGGCTCGCCTTCGCTCGC
>JANNRN010000165.1:0-1991 GCA_031401375.1 Phyllobacteriaceae bacterium
GACCGCGGCCCGTTCATCCGGGGACGCATTGTGGATCTGTCAAAGGCCGCGGCAAAATCGATCGGCATGATCAGCTCCGGACACGCCAAAGTCTGCTACGTGCGGATCAAGTAGCCGGTCTCGCGCAAGCCCGGGATGAATCTCAGCGCCTGAACAGCGCGACACCGCAGGGTGGCAACAATTCGTCGCCGAGCGTCAATGTCCGGGCACCCACCAGACCAGAGATGTCAACCGGTTCGGTCCCGTAGTTCAGCACATAGCGCCACGCGCCGTTGTCGCGAACGCGGATGTCGCGGTGCAATTCCCGGTGCTCAAGATTCGCCTTTGTCAGCGCAGCCGCAATAATGGTGTCAAGCAAAGGCGGATTTGGCCAACCGGCAACATAGCTCGTATTACCCTGGCAAACGAGCACAGGATGTCCGTCGTCGGACATCATTTCCACGGTCGCCTCTTTGCCCGGCACAATGAATTCCCGCCAGGTGCTGAATTCCGCGCCATTGTTGGCCCCTGCGGCTTTTATCGCCACACCCGGCCGCAGGCTTTCGACCCGGCGCACCTTGATGTCGATCAGACGGCGCAGATTGCCGGGAGGCAGGTCGGCGGGAATTGTAAAGTTGGGTGTCTTGGAACCGGCGCGGGGACCGGTGATGACAACCGGCTTTTCCTTGGCAAGCATGTCGACCAGCTCGTCGCTTGGCGCAAACAGCCCCGGCATGACCACCAGTTTGCGGCCACTCACCGCGTCCGGCGTTGGCGGCACGACATCCACGGAAACACCGAGACGCCGCAAGGCGCGGTAAAAAGCCATGATCAAATTGAGATAGGAGAAGTCCTGGCCCTGCGGCTGAATCTGCCAGGCCCACTGGCTTTCATAGTCAAACACCAGCGCCACGTCCGAACGGGTTGTTTCAACAGCTCCTGCAAAGCAGGCGAGCTCCTCCGACACTTGCTTGACCACAAAGAAGGCTTCGTTCTTCTCCGAGTTGGGCAAAAGCAGCGCTTCATGCATCTGTTCCTGCGCGAACGGGGCCTGACGCCAGCGGAAATAGGAGACAACCTCGGCTCCGGCGGCAAATGCCTCATAGGCCCAAAGCCTGACGGCGCCGGGTGCTGGCGCCGGGTTCCAGGGCGCCCAATTGACCGGGCCGGGCTGCTGCTCCATGACCCACCAGCGGCCACGGCCACAGGCCCGGTACAGATCATGATGGAAGGCCTGCAAATCCGGATCGCCAACGCGCAAATAGCGCAGTTTGTATTCTTCGTCCGAGGAATCGCGGTCGAGAAAACCGAGCGGATACGAGTCCCACGAGGCGGCATCGAGCGCTTCGGAAACCTTGTAATGGTCGAAGGCGGTGAACGAACCCATGTAATTGTGCAGGATGGTCCGGCCCGGTGAGTGCTGGCGAATGATGGCGCATTGGCGGGAATTGAAGGCCACTACCTGATCGGACGAATAACGCTGAAAGTCGAGCCGGTGGATGGGGCTTGCCTCCGTCACCGTCAGGTTCGGCAAGTCGATCTCGTCAAAGGAGCGATATTCCATCGACCAGAATACATTGCCCCATGCTTGATTCAGCCGGCTAACGTTCTGATACTTTTCTCTGAGCCATGAACGGAAACCTGCCAAAGCGGCCGGCGAATAGGACTCGACGGTGTCATGACAACCATATTCGTTGTCGGTCTGCCAAGCCGTGATGCCGGGATGGTGGCCGAAACGTTGCGCAAGTTCGGTGATGATGCGGTCGCATTCCAGCTGATAGGGCAGATGGCTGAAACAGTAATGGCGGCGCGAACCGAATTTGCGCGGCCGCCCTTCCTTGTCCACCGGCAGCATGTCCGGCATCCGGTCCACCAGCCATTTCGGCGGCGTTGCCGTCGGCGTGCCGAGGACGATTTTCAGACCTTGCGCATGCAAGGTGTCGATGGCGTCCTGCAGCCATTCGAATTCATAACGGCCCGGATCGGGCTCCAGCCTGCTCCAGGCAAACTCG
>JANNRN010000166.1:0-4730 GCA_031401375.1 Phyllobacteriaceae bacterium
GTTCCATTTGAGACGATCCTGCGCTAGAATCACGTACATGTCCGCAAATGACCCAAAGCAGACTACCGCGTCAGCACTCCTACGGTCGTCATTGCAGGCACCAAGTGCCAGATTTCATCCACTATGCGAGTATCCCGAACCACTTTTGCTGGAGAAGCACCAAATCGAGCCTCAACTCATCGAATGCCAGCAGGCTCAGTCGCCAATCCGGGCGGTGCCCGAGTAATTGTCGTCCCGTGTCCAGGCGATCTTTGTATCGCTGAGCTGCTTGATGCGGAAGCAGAACTGCTTGCCTTTGTACCAAGACGGCCATTGCTGGCACAGCTGTTGGTTTTCCACCCACCAGCGTCCCTTTTCCTTGGGCGCGAACATGCTGGCCATTGAGAAACCGGATATGTCGCCGACAACGCTGCCGTCACTGCGGTAGAGCAGCGGAAGTTCGATTCTCAATGGGGTTGAAAGATAGACACGCTTGCCGCTGATCAGCTCTTTGATCTGATCGCCGTTCAGCGGATTTGCTGTTGCGGCGGTGCTCAGCGACGACGCGGCCACGACGAGCAAACCTGCGGCAATCTTTGCGAATGAAGACATGGCACTTATCCCAGCTTTTGGTACCAATACGCAAGCGCCCGCCGGCCAGATCACCGCAACGATACCGAAAGCGCAGTCTGCGGGCTCAAGTCCAGAAATAGCGAACCATGTGGAAGAAAACCGGGGCGGCAAAAATCAGGCTGTCGGCGCGGTCAAGCATGCCGCCATGGCCTTCGATCATGTGGCCCCAGTCCTTGACGCCGCGGTCGCGTTTGATTGCCGAGGCAACGAGCCCGCCGAAGAAACCCATCATGCAGGAAAGGCCCGCCATCACGCCGGCATGAAACGGCGAGAAGGGCGTGAGCTTGTAGAGGAGGGCGCCAATCATCGAGGCGGAAATGACACCTCCGAGCAACCCCTCCCACGTCTTGGAGGGTGAAATTTTCGGAGCCACTTTGTGTTGGCCGAAGAGCTTGCCCCAGATGTATTGCAGGACATCGCTGCCCTGAACGGTGGCAATGAGAAAGGCGATCAGCAGAACTCCCTTGTTCTCGTCGCCGGTGATGGGAAGCATCAAGAGCGCCGGAACGTGGCTGATGCAATAGACCGCCAGCATGATGCCCCATTGCTGTTCGGCGATCCTCTCAAGAAAGCGCGATGTGTCACCGGAAAAGGCAGTCAGCGTCGGCATGGCAAGAAAACAGTATACGGGGATGAAAATGGAAAACAGCCCGTACCATTCTGTCCAAAGCAACCAGTATTGAACCGGGATCACGATCAAAAACATGCCGATGAGAATCCAGTGATCGCCGCGCCGGGTGTGGGTGAGGGTGACAAACTCCCGCAATGCGGCAAATGAGACAAAGGCAAACAGGATAATCACGCCGCCTTTGCCGAAGAGGAATGCGAGGGTAATGGTGATGACCATCACCCACCACGCCTTGACCCTGGCGTTGAGATTGCTGATGCCGTCCGGCAGGTGCGCGCCCGACGCGCTTGCCCTGACGGTGAGAAAATAAGACACGGCGCTTGCCATTACCAAGACACCCAGCACTGCGAGCAGAAACAAAGACGCGTCGTTCATGGCTGTGTCTCCTGCCGGTTGCGGGGATCAAGTTCGAGCAAGGCGGATTGCGCGCGATCAAGAAAATCACGCCGTTCTTCGCCGGGCTTGACTGTGACAGGCGAGCCAAAGATGACGCGGCACAGCAGCGGAACCGGCAAAAACGCGCCCTTTGGCAGAACGCGGGACATATTTTCGATCCAGCAGGGCACAAGCTCAACATCGGGACGCGCCTGCGCCAGATTGAAGAGCCCCGACTTGAAGCGCAGCAAGGGCTTTTCCGTCATGTTTCGCGTCCCTTCGGGGAAGAAAATCATTGAGTATCCCTGATTGAGCACTTCCAGCATGGCGGACAGCGGATCCTCCTTCCGCTCGATCCAGTTGCGTTCGACGAGCACGGTGTTGAGGATGTCGTTTGCAAGGATCTTGCGAAATCTCGTCGCGTTCCAATAGTCAGCGCCGGCGACCGCCCGGGTGCGGGCGCGCTCGTGCGGTTCAAGACACGCGGAAAGCAGAATGAAATCGCCATGGCTCGCGTGGTTGGCAAAATAAATCCGTTGGCCATTGTCAGGCCCTGAACCGCTCCATATCGGGCGAACCCCGGTGATGGCGCGGGCAAGCCCCGCCAGCACCATCCCTGCCGTTTGCCGCACCAGCGGCCGATGATCAATCACATAAGCCCCCAAGCTTTCCCCAGCATCATAAGAACAAGTGCGAGGAGAAAGGCAAGCAGCGCTGCCCGTTGAAGCCAAATCAAGCGCATGGCGCCTGCCATGCGCTCGTCAAGACTGCGCGTAAAAGTCGGCTGTTCTCTCAGTTTCGTACTGGCAAGAAAGGCATCCACGGCCTCGCCGCCGGCAGTCGCATCCAGCCCGGAAGCAAAGAGCTTGAACAGCGCCGCATCAAAGCAAAGGTAGAGCGACAGGCCGAGAGTAATCAACGCAAGGGCAATGAAAACAACCCAAAGCGCCCGGTTTCCATAAGGATCACCGTTCGCAATCCACGGCAACACGAAGAAGCTCGCGCCGACTATGCAAAGGGATGCGAGGCCCTGACGGAGAAGACGTCCGGCAAAATGCCCCGCGCGCTCGATTTCGCCTGTCATTTTTTCACCCATGCCGTCTCGATGACATCGGGATCAAGGTGAACCGGGCGGCCAGCCGCCTTCAGCATGCGGACCGCCGCCTCGACATCGCCGGCGTGTCCGTATTGCAGCAGCCAAAGACCGGTTGCGGCGGCGCTGCGCTGCATGCCGAGAGCGCAACAAACCAGAACCTTGCCGGATTGCTGAGTCTTTTGAATCGCTTGCGCTGCTTCATTAAGCATTTGGATTGGCGCAGGTGTGAGATCAAGGATCGGGAAACAATGCCAACGGGCATCCGTGCCCGGCACGCGAAGCATTTCGCCTGTCATGTCAATCACGGCATGGAAGCCCTTGATTTCAGACTCTTTGGGAAGCCGGCCGAGGTGGACATTGCCGGCGATATGGACATGTGGCGCAGTGCTGCGCGTCCATGCCCAGGCGTTGATCGCGGCGCCCCACCGATAGGGCATCAAAAGCCAATAGCTGGCGAGTGAAACATGCCCGTCATCCTGTTTCTGGAAAGTGGCGACACCGCCGCGTAAATAGGCGAAGGCGACCAGCATCAGCGCCAATGCCGGCCAGAGCCACAGCAGGCTCAAGGGCGTCAACGGAAAAAGCAGGATGGCGAGGAGCGCACAGAATATCGCGCCGCCGGCATAAAAAACGCCCAGCTTTTGCGTTCGGGGCGTGGCGGCGATACGCATTGCGCCCGCGCTTGCGGTCTCGCCCGGCACCAGCCATAGCGCGAACAGGCCGAGCAGGATGCCGGTCGGAATATCCAGAAAATGATGCTGGAAAGTGGTCAGAACCGAGAGCGCAATCAGCGCGCTCCATGTATGCCAGATCGTGCGCCAGAAGCGCTGGAAGCGATGACGCCAATGATCCCAGATAATGACCAGGAGGGCGATGTGGAGGGAAGGAGCCTGGTTGAACGGTTTGTCGAAACTGCCGAGCGCGTCGAACATGAAGCCGGTGAGACCGCTGGTCTCGGGCTTGGCATAGATCGCCTGCAACGGCATAAGGATGAAAAGCGTGACGGCGATGATCTGGCAGGTGAGGTAGCGCCTGGCAGTCCGGTCAACCCCGGCCGGCGCCTCGTTGGCGAAAAGGGTGGTGACGTAGAAGAGATTGATCGACCAGTAGGGGATGATCGTCCATTCAACGAAGGGAATGATCTCTTCCCCGTCAAGAGCGATATTGGGCACATCCGTGCGTAACGAGGCGAGATAGTTGGCCAGCCCGTAGCTCAGATAGAAGAAAGGCGCCAGAACAAGCAGCCAGAGCGCGGCGCGCAGCACAACCGCACGCGATGGCAAGACAAGCGCTGCGTCTGCCGTGCTCAATCGTCAGTCCTTCAGGCGCACGGCCATCGAAACGGTGAAAATGCCCCACTCATCGATGCGCTGTTCGATTTTCCGGAATCCCGCCGCCTCGACCAACTGGTCCATCTCCGCCTGGACACGCCGGCGCATCACCCAAGCCGAGCCGCCGCGGTGCGAGGTGAGGGTGCGGGCAATCATTTCAAGCTGCGGATGCCAGGGCTGGCCGGTGTACAGGAGAAGGCTGCCGGGCCGCATCGCCCGGGCAAGGCCCGAAAGCGAGGCGGCAACCAGATTGTTGTCAGGGAAAAGCTCGTAAAGCCCCGAAACAATTGACAGATCAGGAGAGGGCTCGGCGGCAGCAAGTTTTTTCCCGTCAAACGCGTCGCCCTCATGGAAGGACGCCATGGCGGAAAGGCCGCGGCTGGCGATGAGCGCGCGCCCGGCCTCGACATTGACGGGGGAATAATCCTGAAGGCGGACCGAGGCGGGCGCAATGCCGGATTTTCCAATTGCATCAAGAACGTAGCGGCCGTGACCAGCGGCAATGTCGAGCATGTTCACCGGGTGGCCGTCGCGCTGCAGCCGTTCGAGCGCCAGACCGATCATTTCTTCCAGATGCACTTTGCGCGCTCTGATGCCGCGCCAGCCGATTGCACCCAGAAAGATGAGGTCAATGAGCTTGCCGCCGGGACCGAAACCGCGCGGGTTGTTCTCATAGACATAGTCGAGG
>JANNRN010000167.1:0-3610 GCA_031401375.1 Phyllobacteriaceae bacterium
AAGCTGGTCGCCGTTCAGCATGAGAATGGCCAGCTGCTTTTGAACCGGCCCCGGCCCAATAGATTCACCCTGGAAAACTGGCAGCGTGCCTATCAGTTCCCGAAGACCGTGCCGCCTGGATCGGCAGCTGACAAGGGCGAAGCGTTCCAGTGCGCTGAAGGCCGTTGCCAGATTGCGAGTTCATCCGGCTTCAGCGTTGCAAGGATCGAAGACCCGGGATTGTTAAAGGCTGCTTGCGATGAATATGACATTGTGATTGCAGCGTTTCCCACGCCTAAAACGCGGTGTATTGAGCGCGCCGCCTTGCTCATTTCAGCCCGTGATCTTGCCAGGTCGGGCGCTGCCGAGATCTATCGCACCGATCAGACCAACTCATCCGGCGCGCGCTTTATCGTCTCACACGCGCTCACAGGGATCGAACGTCCGTGGCACAGGCACCGGGCGTTTTCACGCGCGGCACGCAATCTTGAGCCATACAAGCCGAAGGCGAAGCGCCCACCCATCCAAGGTGTCCGTTCGCACTGAACGGCGGCAGCGTTTCCTTGACCCCGCCGCTGACACTGACTACCGGATGAATATTGGCTTGAGACCGTACCCATGCTCGACGTATTAAACCTGATCATTCCATTTTTCGGATTGATCTTTCTCGGCTTTGTTGTGGCGAAGTTCGCGGGGCAGCCGGTGGAAGCGCTTGGCTGGATGAACACGTTTATCATCTATGTCGCGCTGCCGGCGCTGTTCTTCAAGCTCATCTCCGAGACCCCGGTGGAGCAACTTGCTTCCTGGGGCTTCGTCACGGCAACAACGCTTTCGACCTTCCTGATTTTTGTGCTGATGTTCAGTATCGGTTTTGCACGAACCGGCGGCAATATCGGCGAATCGACGATTCAGGGACTAGCCGCTGCCTATGGGAATATCGGCTATATGGGCCCCGGTCTTGCGCTTCTGGTGTTGGGGCAGGCGGCAGCCGTGCCGGTCGCGCTGATATTCTGCTTTGACAACACGCTGCATTTTATCCTGGCGCCGACGCTGATGGCGCTGTCCGGCAAAGACCGGCGGCCAAAGCTCGTTTTGGCGCGTGAAGTCATCACCAGGATTGTGCTGCATCCGTTCATCATTGCCACAATCATCGGGATTCTCGGGGCGGTGCTGGCCGTCAAACCCGCCGAGCCGCTGGCCCGGCTGATCGACCAACTGGCGGGCGCTGCCGCTCCGTGTGCGTTGTTTGCGATGGGTGTCTCGATGGCGCTCAGGCCGCTCAAGCGTGTGCCGCCGGAACTTGGGTTCATCCTGCCGATCAAGCTATTGCTGCAGCCGGCCCTCGTCTATTTCATGCTGAGCTGGACGGGCAACTTTCCACCGGCTTGGGTCTACGCGGCGGTGCTTCTGGCAGCCCTGCCGACGGCGACCAATGTGTTTGTCCTTGCCCAGCAATATCAGGTCTGGAGCGAGCGTGCTTCCGCGGCGGTGCTGGCGACCACGGTGACCTCGGTCGTGACCCTTACCTTGCTCCTTTACGTGATCACCAAAGGAACACTTCCGCCGGACCTGTTTCCAGGTTAGCGGTGTCCGCCCCCGATTCACGGCGGCGCTGCCTTGCCTCTTTGAAGCAATGCGCGAAAGCCGGAACCCGGCTGCATGCCTTCGCGCATAAAGAGATCACGCAGGGGCGGAACTGCGGAAAGCATGCCAAGACCGAGGCTTCGTGCAACCTGAACCGGCAGGAACGCAGAAAGAAGCGAGCGATTGAGCATATCCACCGCCCCCGTGCGCAGCATGATATCTGCCCGGCGGGCTGAATCGTAAGACCGGATCGCCGCGTCAGAGCCTGGATCGTCCAAAGACAATTTGGCGGCGCTCACGCATTCAGCGATATCGCGCAGCCCGAGATTGAGCCCCTGAGCGCCGATCGGCGGAAAAACGTGGGCCGCCTCGCCGACAAGCATGGTCCGGCGAGCCGCAAAGCGCTCCGGCGTCTGGCCCGACAATGGGTAAAATTGCCGCGGCGTGTCCACAATGATCTTGCCCAGTATGGATTGCATTTTCCGCTCGATCTCAAGCGCAAGTTCGGCGTCGCTGAGGCTCTTCATGGCGCCGACCGCACTCGGAGCCAAGACCCAAACCAGGCTCGAGCGATCACCTGGCAAGGGAACAATGGTGAAGGGACCGGTTTCTGTGTGAAACTCCGTCGAAATTCCGTCATGCGCATGGCCATGCGCAAAGGACAGAACCATGGCAACCTGGGGGTAGCTCCACGTCCTCACGTCGATGCCCGCAGCCTGGCGCGCGATTGAATTGCGGCCATCTGCGGCGACAACCAATGGCGCGCATACTGCTTCACTATTGTCCAGGGTGCAGGTGACTTCACTTTTGCCGGCGACAAAAGCCGTCGCCATCGCATCAACCCGCGTGATCGCAGGACTGCTTCTGACTTGGCTCTCAAGTGCCTCCAGCAGGACCTCATTGGGCATGTTCCAGCCAAATGCAGGCTCACCGATTTCGCTTGCCTGAAAGGTTACGGGGAGGGCGCGCACAAGGCGCTTGGTGCCGTCGATGATCCGCATCGTCTTGAGGGGCGCTGCATGCGGGCGCACGTGATCCCACACGCCGAGCCTCTGCAGAAGACCAATTGCGGGCAGCATGAGCGCTGTGGTCCTCAGGTCTGGGTTACGCCTTGGCGGGCCAATGAGCGCCACCTTGCACCCTTCACTTGCAAAGGCCAGGGCCGCGGTCATGCCGACAGGGCCGTTGCCGGTCACCAGGATTTGCACATCAAGGTTCTGTTTCATCCGGACACAATGGGGAAAGGGGCCGTCAAAGGCAACAGCCTCCATTGTCTCACCTGGCCGTTCATCCAAACAACAAGCGCTTTTCGGCGCGGCAAGAAAGTGCCATAGGGTGGCGCATGGAAGTTGAAAAGAAGCGCCGGCCGCGAATCCGCCGACCAAAAAAGGTGACCTGGCCTCAGGCCAAGGCTTTCTCCGTTCATTTGCTGACGGCGTCCGGTTCCTTCCTGGCCTTCCTTTCAGTTGTGGCGGCCAGCGAACAACGCTGGACCGCGATGTTCTGGTGGCTGGGACTTGCGCTGTTCGTCGATGGCATTGACGGGCCGATTGCGCGGCGTCTTCAGGTCAAGCAAGTACTTCCGAACTGGAGCGGCGACACGCTCGACAACATTATCGACTATATGACCTACGTCCTTATTCCCGCATTCGCGCTCTATCAGCGCGGTTTCATGGGGGAGGGGTTGTCATTCCTGTCAGCGGCGATCATCGTCGTCACCAGCGCCATTTACTACGCTGACACGGGAATGAAGACCAAAGAGAACTTCTTCAAGGGATTTCCGGTCGTCTGGAATATGCTTGTCTTTACACTTTTCATTGCAGAACCCGGAGAATACGCCGCTTTCGCCGTGGTGGTTACGGCGGCAATTCTCACTTTTGTTCCGATCAACTTCCTGCACCCGGTCCGTGTTGCGCGGCTCAGACCGCTCAATCTCGGGGTTTTTCTTGTTTGGTGCCTGTTTGGCGCCATTGCATTGTTTTTCGCCTGGGGTGCACCGCCAGCTTCGCCGATGAATGCGCCGTACTGGGTCAAGGCAGGCATCGTT
>JANNRN010000168.1:0-9294 GCA_031401375.1 Phyllobacteriaceae bacterium
CTCGGCATGTTTGTGGTCATTGTGACGGCAGGCATCGACCTGTCGGTCGGCTCGATCATGGCGCTGGCGATGGTGTGCCTTGCCATTGCCGACAAACGGCTTGGATTGCCATGGCCTGTTGTCGTGATGATCGGCCCGCTGGTCGGCATCGCGTGCGGATTGGTCAATGGCATCGGACTGACATGGCTGAGGCTGCCGCATCCCTTCATCATGACGCTCGGCACTTTGAATATCGCGCGCGGGCTCACCAATCTGGTCACCAATGCCGCGCCCGTGTCAGGTCTGCAGCCAGAAGTGCGATACGCCGGCCAGAAGGTCTATGGTCTTGGCATTTTTGACGCGCCCGCCGGAATTCCCGCAAGCCTTGTTCTGGTCACGATCTGCGCCGTGGGATTGTGGCTGTTTCTCGGGCGCACAAGCATGGGGCGGCATATCTACGCCATCGGCGGCAACCCGCATGCCGCACGCGTGGCAGGCGTCAATGTCGATCGGGTGCTGGTCTATGTCTATGCGATTTGCGGGCTGTTTGCCGGTCTTGCCGGGCTGCTTCTGGCAGGACGAACCGATTCCGGATTTCCAAATGCCGGCATCGGCGCTGAGCTTGACGCCATCGCGGCGGTCATCATTGGCGGCGCGTCATTCTTTGGCGGCCGCGGCAATGTCATCGGCGTGCTCGCGGGCGTGCTGATTATCGGATTATTGCGCAATGGTCTCAATCTCAATAACGTGAGCGTTTTCTGGCAGCAAATCCTCATCGGTGTCGTCATTATCGTTGCTGTCTATATCGATGTGCTGCGCAGGCGCGCCGCTGTCAGAACATGACCAATCCATTGCCGGGCGTTTCGTCTCCATTACCTGGCAATGCATGCAAAAATGGAGATAGAGCTGTTTTGGGAGGAATCCAAATGAAGAAACTATTGTTTGCCGGTGTCGCTCTTTCCTTGATGTCGGGCGCCGCGTTTGCCGAGACTTACGTGCTTGGCATGAAAGGACCTGGTGCGGGCAACCCGTTCTGGGCAGCCGTTGAGGCCGGCGCCATGGCGAAGGGCAAGGAAATGGGCGTTGACGTTGTTGTCCTTGCACCCCCGACCGAGTCCGATGTCGCCGCGCAAATCGCGCAGATCGAAGACCAGATCGCCAAGGGTGTCGATGGTATCGCGCTGGCGCCGACCGATCCAAACGCGCTTGCTCCCGTGGTCGAGGCCGCAAAGGCCAAGGGCATTCCTGTCGTGTTCGTCGACACCAAAGGGATCAATGAGGGCTTCACCTTCATCGGCACCAACAATGAAGTCGGCGCCAAGCTCGCGGCTGATTTCATTTGCTCGAAGATCCCTTCAGGGTCGGAAGTCGCGATCCTTCAAGGCATCATCACGCAGTCAACCGGCAAAGCCCGCGCGGATGGCGCCAAGGCCGGACTTGAGGGCTGCGGCCTCAAGGTTGTTGCCGAGCAAACGGCTGAGTGGGACCGTGCAAAGGGTCTGGCGGTCACTGAAAACATCCTCACCGGCAATCCGAACATCAAGGCGATCTTCGGGTCCAACGACAACATGGCGCTTGGCGCTGTCGAAGCGCTCAAGAACGCCAACAAGCTGAAGGATGTGATGGTTGTTGGCTTCGACGCCAATCCCGACGCAGCCGCATCGATACTGGCCGGCGAGATTACGGCATCGGTCGCCCAGGCGCCGATGAACATGGGCGGATTCGGCATTGAGTCGCTGATCAAGCTGAAAAAGGGCGAAAAGCTTGATGCCTGGGTTGACACCGGAACGGTGCTTGTCGATGCGGCCAACGCTGCAAACTACAAGTAAGCAACACGAGGCTTGCCAGCGCGGGGTTTACGAAAAACCCGCGCTGGAGCCGGGCCGAATGCGAAACCTGCGCCCACTTTCCCAGAAGTGCTCAGCCGCCGCTTACCCGCTCAATCAGCGCGCCACATTTCGACAGCTTTTCTTCCAGATGCTCAAAGCCGCGATCAAGGTGATAGATCCGGTTGACCTGGGTTTCGCCTTCAGCGGCAAGTCCGGCAATGACGAGCGCCGAGGAGGCGCGCAGGTCCGTTGCCATGACCGGCGCGCCCTTCAGGCGCTTGACGCCTTCCACGGTCGCGGTCTGGCCGGAAAGCGAGATTTTGGCGCCAAGCCGCGCAAGCTCCTGCACATGCATGAAGCGGTTTTCAAAGATCGTTTCGGTAATGCGTGAAGTGCCCTTGGCCGTCGTCATGAGACCCATGAACTGCGCCTGCAGGTCAGTGGGAAAGGCGGGGAAAGGCGCGGTCGTGACGTCAACCGGATCAATGCCCGCACCGTTGCGGCGCACGCGGATGCCTGAATTGGTATTGGTGATTTCCGTGCCGGTCTGCGCCAGAATATCAAGGGCGGCCTGCAGCAGCGCTGGATCCGCGCCTTCGAGCACAACGTCGCCGCCGGTCATGGCGACCGCCATGGCATAGGTGCCGGTCTCAATGCGGTCGGCAATGACGCGATGACGGGCCCCATGCAGATTGGTGACGCCCTGAATGCGGATCGTTGGCGTTCCCGCGCCCTCAATCCTGGCGCCCATGGCATTGAGGCAGGCTGCAAGGTTACCGACTTCCGGCTCCATGGCGGCGTTTTCGATCAAGGTCTCGCCCCGCGCCAACGCGGCTGCCATCATCAGGACATGGGTGGCGCCGACGGAGATTTTCGGGAACACGTAATGGGCGCCAACAAGACCGCCTCTCGGCGCGCGGGTCACGACATAGCCATCCTCGATATCCACCGACGCGCCGAATTTGGCGAGGCCGTCAATGAACAGATCGACCGGACGCGTGCCGATCGCGCAGCCGCCGGGCAGCGAGACCCGGGCTTCGCCCATCCGGGCAAGCAAGGGGCCGATCACCCAGAAACTTGCGCGCATCTTCGACACGAGCTCGTAAGGGGCGGTGGTGGTGGCGATGTCAGCGGCGGTGAAATGGATGGTGCGCGCATACATCGAACCGTCATGACCGCGGCGGCCATTGACCGAATAATCAACGCCATGATTACCCAGAATGCGGATCAGTTGTTCAACATCGGCAAGATGGGGAACGTTTTCCAGCGTCAGGGTTTCCGGTGTCAGCAAAGAAGCAATCATCAGCGGCAGCGCGGCATTCTTCGCGCCGGAAATGGGAATGACGCCATTCAGCTTCTGGCCGCCGATGATCTTGATATGGTCCATATTGTTTCTTTCGATCTGAGCACGGCGGCCGCAACGCGGCAATGTGCCAAAATGCGCCGGCCAATCCGGGCTGGCTCCCCTAGAGCGTTTCCGCTTTTGATGGAACCATCAAAAACACAGGACAACGCGACAATTCAATAAATTAGAGCGCATCTGCGTTTCCGTGAAATGCTGATGCGCTCTAGAGCATTTTGGCTGCCCATTCAAGGAAGTGGTAATCGAATAGTCAATCGCGGTATTTGCAGGGAAAAATGATGTCAACGGCGCGAATTGGCGCGATAAACGGTCAGATGGAGCCAGAACATCCGCGCGAATTCTTCGTTCCGGTCCCGAAAATCTTCAAAAGGACTGCACATATTTTTTGATTCGATGCTCCGGCCAATGCGCGCCGGTTACTTGCCGCCTTCCGGTTTCACCGGGGCAATCGTCTGCGCTGCGGGCAAGCCGGCGTGGTCGTCTTCATCGCCCGCACGCCGCGCACGGGTTTGCGCCTTTCGCCTGAGAAGGTTGGCGCGCAATTCGGCTGAGAGGCGCTTATTACGCTCCGCTTCCCGCTTGGCCTGTCGATCACCGGCATCTGTCATCATCCTGTTGTGCCAAGCCTTGAAAGAAATGGAAAGCCCCAAGCCGCGCTTGCGCAATGGCGGCCATTGTGGCAAAAGCCGCCGCATTCCTAGAGCAAAGTGGCGTTTCACGGAACCGCCACATTGCTCTAATTTCTTGATTTGTCGCATTGTCCTTTGTTTTTGATGATTCCATCAAAAGCGGAAATGCTCCAGGTCGGCTGCGGTAGCTCAGTGGTAGAGCACATCATTGGTAATGATGAGGTCGGGAGTTCAATCCTCCCTCGCAGCACCATCGGATATTCAGGGGCAAGCCGTTGATTTGCCTGAAAAATCCGCTTCGCTTTTCCGCGTTAACGTTTCTGTTAACTTACAGTTTCGTGCAGAACGGCGCGCGAACATGCGGGGGTTTGTGGTCACAAACGACGCAAATCCGTCACAGCGGCGGACGCGGATTGTTCACGGGGTCTGCGCCAGGAATTTGGCGGGGAGCCAGACGCAGCGGCTGGTGCGGATCGTCCTGACAGCGCGATCTGATATGACATCCCGATAGCGCTACTCAATCCCGGTGGCAAAACCCGCCCGGCATGGTGATGACAGCCTGAAAACTCCGGTACCCGGCGTTCCGAACTTCGGTCCCGGAGCAAAAACAACAACGAATGGCTCAAGTTCGCAGAACTCGATAAATGGCTGGAATAGCCAGCACCGTAAGCAATGTGGAAGATGCCAGACCGAACAGCAGCGAGATTGCCAGACCCTGAAATATCGGATCAGTGAGGATCACGACTGCGCCGATCATCGCCGCCAGGGCGGTGAGCAGGATCGGCTTGAAGCGGATGGCGCCCGCTTCGATTAACACGTCAGTCAGGTGGCGCTCGTCGGTGTGAGCGGTCTTGATGAAGTCCACCAGCAGGATCGAGTTGCGCACGATGATGCCCGCGAGCGCGATAAAGCCGATCATCGAGGTGGCCGAGAAAGGCGCGCCGAACAGCCAGTGCCCCCCTAGAATGCCGATGAAGGTCAGCGGCACGGGTGTGAGAATCACCAACGGCAGTTTGAACGAGCCAAACTGGGCGACGACCAGAATGTAGATGCCGAGGAGCGCCACGCCGAACGCGCCGCCCATGTCGCGGAAGGTCACCCACGTGACTTCCCACTCCCCATCCCACAGCAGCGACGGTTTGGTTTCATCTTCCGGCTGGCCATGCAGGATGATTTCCGGCTTTTCAAGACCGGTCCAATCCTGGGCATCAAGCGCCTCCTGAACGGCAAGCATCCCGTAGAGCGGGGCTTCAAAATCACCGGCGAGCTCTGCCGTCACCATTTCGGCATTGCGGCCGTTGTGGCGGAAGATGGGATAAGATGCTTTTTCGTCCTTCACGGTGACGACATCGCCAAGCTCGACGACCGAGCGGTCGCCGGGCAGGACGTTGGCCGGGATTGGCGTTGTCAGAAAGCGTTCGTCGAGCGTGCGCTCGCCTTTTGGCCGTTCGATGCGGATCGGAACCGGATGACGGCCGCCGCCTTTGTGCGAATAGCCGACCGTGGTGCCGCCATTGAGCGTGGCGATGGTGTCGAGCACATCGGATTCTTCGACGTGAAAGAATTCGGCTTCGTCTGTCGAAATCACAATGCGCTTACGGCGGGCCGGCGAGCCGTAGGAATTGTCGATGTCGACAATAAACGGCACAGAGCGGAAAGCAGCTTCGACCTTGGCGGCGGTCAAACGGCGGGTGTCGGCGTCCGGGCCGTATATTTCGGCCAGCAGCGTTGCCATCACCGGCGGGCCCGGAGGCGGCTCCACCACTTTCATGGATGATCCTTCAGGCATCGGAATGGCGGCGATCCTGGTGCGGATGTCGAGGGCGATCTCGTGGCTGGAACGATCCCGTTCAGCTTTACCGGTCAAATTGATGGCGACATCGCCAAGCTGTGGTTCGGTGCGGTAGAAGGAATGGCGCACGAGGCCGTTGAAGTTGAATGGTGCGGCAGTTCCTGCGTGAGTCTGCACGCTTTTGACTTCGGGCAGATCCACAACAATGGCTGCGACGGCTTGAGCGACGCGGTCCGTGGCTTCGACAGACGATCCTTCCGGCAAATCGATGGTGACGGACAGTTCCGACTTGTTGTCGAAGGGCAGCAGCTTCACCGTGACATCCTTGGTGTAAAACAGGGCCAGCGAGCCGAGCGTCAAGAAGCCAACTGCAATGAGGAAAATCCAGCTGTTGCGCTTGGAGGCGAGCAACGGTTTGGCGGCCATGCGATAGATGCGGCCAAGCGCTCCCCCTTGCCCTTCATCATGATGGTCAGGCGCCGGGGCATTCCCGGCCACTTTCAGCATCAGCCAGGGCGTGACGATGACCGCGACGAAGAATGAGAAGATCATCGCGGCAGAGGCGTTGGCCGGGATCGGGCTCATGTAGGGGCCCATCATGCCGGACACGAACAGCATTGGCAGCAACGCGGCGACCACGGTGAGTGTGGCGACAATGGTCGGGTTGCCGACTTCGGCGACGGCGTCGATGGCCGCCTGTTTGCGCTCACGCCCGTCATGCATGGCCCAATGGCGGGCGATGTTCTCGATGATGACGATGGCGTCATCAACCAGAATGCCAATGGAGAAGATCAGCGCAAACAGCGAGACGCGGTTCAGCGTGTAGCCCATGACACGCGAAGCGAAGAGCGTAAGCAGGATCGTCACCGGAATGACGATGGCGACAACGAAGGCTTCGCGGCGGCCGATTGCAAGCCAGACCAGCAAGATGATCGACACGGTCGCAAGGCCGAGATGATAGAGAAGTTCATTCGCCTTTTCGTTGGCCGTCTCGCCATAGTCGCGGGTGACCTCGACCTGCATGTCTTCTGGAATGAGATTGCCCTTCAGGCGCTCGACGCTGGCGAGGATTTGCTCGGCGACTTTCACCGCGTTGGAGCCGGCGCGCTTGGCGACGGCCAGCGTGACGGAAGGAACACGGGTGACGCCGGTTTTCCCCTTGGTGACGGTGGAGACAAGCGTGTCGCTGGTGTCGGTGGCGAAGGTTACATCGGCAACATCACGGACATAGACCGGACGACCGTCGCGGCTGGTGAGCAACAGGTTGGCGACGGCGGCAGGTGACGAGAGGGTTTCACCGGCGATGATGTCAATCTGCTCGCCATTGTCGCGGACCTTTGCGGCTGGAAAGGTACGGTTGGCGCCGGAGACTTTGGCAGCGAGCTGCTGCAGTGTGACGCCGTAGAGCGCAAGCTTTTGCGGGCTTGGCGCGACGCGGATGATTTCGCCGGTTTCGCCGACCAGATAAGACAAGCCGACATCATCAATCTTGGAGATTTCGGTGCGCAGCTCGCGGGCAACGCGGGTGAGATCGTTCGGCGTGATGAGGCTGGCGGCTTCCGGCTTGGGCGACAGGGTCAGCGTGACGATGGCGACATCGTCGATGCCGCGGCCAACGATCAGCGGCTCGGGCACGCCAACCGGGATTGACGCCATGTTGGCGCGAACCTTTTCGTGGACACGCAGGATCGCCGCGTCGGAAGGGGTGCCGACAATGAAGCGGGCGGTGACCATGACTTTGTCATCGCGGGTCTGCGAATAGACGTGTTCGACGCCGTCGATGCCTTTGGCAATGGTTTCCAACGGCTCAGTGATCAGCTTGGCTGCGTCTTCGGCCTTCAGACCGTCGGCACGCACCAGAATGTCGACCATCGGCACGGAAATCTGCGGCTCTTCCTCGCGTGGAAGCGTCATCAGCGCAACGAGGCCGAAGGCGAAAGCGGCGACCAGGAACAACGGCGTCAGCGGCGAGGTGATGAAGGCGCGGGTGATGGCACCGGCGATGCCGAGCGCGCTTTTTTTGCGCTCGGCTTCGCCGGGCTTGATGTCGTTGTTGCTCATGGAAGAACCACCATATCGCCAGCGACGAGGCCCGTGAGGATTTCGATCATTGGTTTGCCGTCGGCGGTGGACTTATCGCCGGTGACAACGGCGCGGGCGGATTGTTTGCCATCAGCGGCGACGGTGATGAAATCGATGCCGGAACGGCTGGTGACGGCCGTGGCGGGAACGACGATGGCTTGGCGTTCTCCAACCGGGACTTCGACCAAGACTCGGGCGTTGACATAGGCTGTATCCAACTTGTCAACCACGACGTCAGCAATGACGCGGCCGTTTTCGATCTGGGGGTAGATTTTTGCGAGACGGCCAGAGGCTTCGCCGGTGTCAGATGTGATTCGGATGGCGGCGTTTTTTTTCAAAAGGCCAGCGTGACGCTCGGGGATGGCAAGGCGCAGGAAGAAGCCGCCGGCGCCAATGGTCGCGACTGGTTCGCCCGCCATGATAACGGCGTTTTTGGTAACCGGAACGGTGAGAATACGGCCATCTCCGGGGGCGAGGACTTCGCCTTCCGCTCCCTGCTGGACGACAACGGAGCGCTGCGCCTTGGCAGCGTCAAGCTGGCTTTGGGCGATATCGACCTGCGTTTTCAGTTGGTCGAGGCGTTGTATTGTGGTGACACCCTTGGTGACAAGCGCCTTGCCGCGATCGAGCTCATCCCTGGCTGTGGCCAGCTGTGCTTCGAACGAGGCGATCTGCGCGTCGAGCGCGTCAATCTGATAGGCAATCTTGTCGTCGCGGACGGCAGCTATTTTCTGCCCGGCTTTGACTTCATCGCCTTCCGATACGCTGAGCTCCACGACAATGCCGCCGATGCGGGCGCGAGCAGCGATGGTTTCGCGCGCTTCGACGCGGCCATAGACGGCCTTCCATTCCACGATCTGCCGCAGCTCTGCCTTGATGGTTTCAGCAAAGGCGGGAAAGGATGCGGCGAGGAATGCGACGAAGAGCGCGATACGCATTGGGTGACCTCCTTAGGAAATCAGAACGCACAGCCCGGCTTGATGCCGAGTTTGCGGAAGACTGAGGCCGCTGGACAAAAGCCGGTGAACGACGACTGCAGAAGGTTTACGCCGATAAAGGCGGTGAGCCAAACGAAATGCGGCGACACAAACAGGGTGAGCATGACTGACAGAAGGGTCATCACACCGGCAAAGGCGAGAACAGAACGATCAAGTGACATGGGTAACTCCTAAGGTAAGTTATATTAACATATATATATTACTATTTTTATATTTGATAAGTGCCGCGATCAAAAAAGTGCAAACGGCGGCATAGGCATGAACCGCCCTGCTAAAGCGCATCAAGACTGACAGGCTCAGTGTCCGTCCCAATCTCGCGGCCATCTGATGCGGTTTTCTTCCGCTTCCGGTGCTCACAAAACCACACCATCTGACTCTCGACATTGAATTCTTGGACAGACACTTAGACCAACATGCGTTAAAAATGGCTGAGTTAAGGTGAAAGCCTTGCAACCCTGTGAATTCGCTAGCGCGTCCTCAGCACTAACCGAGTTTGCCGAGGACTGGAAACGTCTCGAGCAGCCAATAGGACATATTCTGCATGCCCCCAGTCAGGAACAGCAAGCCGGACACGACCAGGAGACCGCCGATCACCTTCTCCACTTTGCCCAGGTTGCCGCGA
>JANNRN010000169.1:0-19200 GCA_031401375.1 Phyllobacteriaceae bacterium
ACGAACACCGACGTCAGCCGCGCGTCCCACACCCAATAGGTTCCCCACATCGGCTTTCCCCAGAGCGAACCGGTAATCAGGGCGAGCAGGGTGAAAGCCGCGCCGATCGGGGCGGCGGCCTTGGCGGCGACATCAGCGAGCGGATGCCGCCAGATCAGCGTCCCAAGCGCGGCGACCGCCATCACGCTCCACGCCATCATCGAGAGCCAGGCAAACGGCACATGAATGAACATGATCCGCACCGTGGTGCCCTGTTGGTAGTCTTCCGGCGCAGTGAAGGACATATAAAGACCTGCCGCCAAAAGGATCACGGAAACCCCGGCAAGCCATGGCAGCACGCGCCTCACCAGATCGAGAAAACGGGTCGGATTGGCAAGGCCGGAAAGACGGCTTGAAATGGATTCTGTGCTGCTCATCACGTTATCATAGGCTTCACTGGTCAATCGGTCGAGATGCGCAATGCCGCCGCCGCCGCGAGGGGCCCGATTACGGCGAAGAACAATGTCAGTGCGGCGAGAATGAGGAAGGGCGAGGTGAAAGGCGCTGGCTCCTGCACTGCGCCGAGCGTTGCCGAGACGCCGAAAATCAGCACCGGGATGGCAAGGGGAAGAATCAGCACCGAAATCAGCAAGCCGCCGCGCGGCAGTGACACGGCAAGCGCCGCGCCGGTAGCGCCAATGAAGGTGAGGGCCGGTGTCCCGGCAAGCAGCGTCAGCGTCACCGCGCCAATTGCCCGCGCATCCATGTTCATGAAGAGACCGAGAAGGGGCGCTGCCACGACCAGCGGCAGCGAGGTCGCGGTCCAATGCGCCAGACATTTGACAAAACAGGTGGCGACAAGCGCCCAGAAGTCGCCGCGCAGCATCATGACATCGAGCGAACCATCCTCGCGGTCCGCCTGGAAAAGCCGGTCAAGACCGAGCAGCGCGGCGAGCAGCGCGCCGATCCAGATAATGGCCGGACCGATGCGCGCAAGCAGGTTCAGATCAGGCCCGACGCCAAACGGCACGACCGCAATCACCGCCAGAAAGAAGATGACCCCGGTCAACGCGCCGCCGCCGGCCCTGAGGGCGAGTTTGAGGTCCCGCAGGAACAACGCCCTCATGCCTCGGCATTCCGCGCACAGGTCAAGGCCAGCCGTTTGGCATTGTCGAGACCGATCGGCAGATGTGTCGCGGCAATCGCCATGCCGCCGTCTCTGACATGCTGGCGCAGAAGGCCCGAGAACATCAGATCTGCCTTGGTGTCGAGGCCGGAGGTCGGCTCGTCCAGAAGCCAGAGCGGGCGGTGGCTGACAAGGAGGCGGGCGATGGCGGCCCGGCGTTTCTGGCCGGTCGACAAATAGGCAAATGGCGTTGCTTCAAGGCCTGGAAGGCCGACCGCGGTCAGTGCCGCGCTTGGTGAAAGCCCCGGATTGCCGAGGAAACGCTGCCAGAAACCAAGGTTGTCCGCGATGCTGAGCGCGTTCTTCATGGCGTTCTGCACGCCGAGAAAATGACACAAAGCGCCAACCGGCTGATCCGGCCCGCCTTCCATCCGAAGGGTCCCGGCGGACCTTGCGAGGAGGCCGGCCACAACACGCAGCATGGTTGTTTTTCCGGCGCCGTTCGGGCCGGTCACGACCAGCGCCTCGCCCGAACCGAGCTCAAACGACACACCGGAAAACACCGTTTCCCCGCCGCGCTTTGCCTCCAGATTGCCGGCGATGAGCCGCATTCCGTCCCCGATCCAAAAAAGTCACGCAGCGCAGCAATTATGACGTTAGTTCAACTGGCGCATCCATACGAAATTATCTATAGCTCAGGCAACCATGCCAGCGGCCGGCGTGGAAACCCTTTAGCGCCGAATATCGCGCATTTCCATGCGCGGGGGCAGACAGCGGAAATGGCCGTACCCGCAGCCTGTTGTCATTTTGCGTGATTGCATGCGCCTGTCCCCGTTCGGTGAGAGAATGAGAGGATTTTCGCCTTGTCCCAAATCGACAGCTTTAAGTGCCGCAAGACCCTGACCGTCGGCGCGAGGAAATATGTGATCTACTCGCTGACCGCCGCCGAGAAGAATGGACTGCCGGGGATCTCCGCACTGCCCTATTCGATGAAGGTTCTGCTTGAAAATCTCTTGCGCGCCGAGGATGGATCGACCGTCACCAAGAAGGATATCGAGGCATTTGTCGGCTGGTTGAAAGACAAGGGCAAGGCCGGCAAGGAAATCGCGTTCCGGCCGGCGCGCGTGTTGATGCAGGATTTCACCGGCGTTCCGGCAGTCGTTGATCTGGCCGCCATGCGCGATGCAATGAAGGCGTTGGGGGGCAATCCGCAGAAGATCAACCCGCTCGTGCCCGTCGATCTTGTCATTGACCATTCGGTTATCGTTGATGAGTTCGGCTCGGCGAAGGCGTTCAAGCAGAATGTCGATCTGGAGTATCAACGCAATGGCGAGCGTTACCGCTTTCTGAAATGGGGCCAACAGGCCTTCAAGAATTTCCGCGTCGTGCCGCCCGGCACCGGTATTTGCCATCAGGTCAATCTTGAATATCTGGCCCAGACGGTCTGGACCGCAAAGGAAAAAGTGAAGAAGGGCAAGAAGACCGAAACGGTTGAAATTGCCTATCCGGACACTTTGGTCGGCACCGATTCGCACACCACCATGGTCAATGGTTTGGCGGTGCTCGGCTGGGGTGTCGGCGGTATTGAGGCGGAGGCGGCCATGCTTGGCCAGCCGCAGTCAATGCTGATCCCCGAAGTCATCGGCTTCAAACTGACCGGCAAGGTCAAGGAAGGGGTCACGGCGACCGACCTCGTGCTTACCGTCACGCAAATGCTGCGCAAGAAGGGCGTGGTCAACAAGTTCGTCGAATTCTTCGGACCCGGTCTTGATTCCATGACCTTGGCTGATCGCGCCACCATCGCCAACATGGCGCCGGAATATGGCGCGACCTGCGGCTTCTTTCCGGTCGATGGCGAGACGCTCAACTATCTGACCAATTCCAGCCGCAAGAAGGCGCGCGTTGAGCTTGTTGAAAAATACGCCAAGGCGCAAGGGTTGTTCCGCACCAAATCGGCAAAGGATCCGGTCTTTACCGACACGATCGAACTTGATCTTGCCAGCGTCGTGACAAGCATGGCCGGCCCCAAGCGTCCGGAAGGCCGCGTGGCGTTGGAAGACATTCCGGCTGGCTTTGCTGCGGCGATGGAAACGGAATACAAGAAATCCACCGAGAGCGCCAAACGCTACAAGGTGGCGGGCCGGGACCATGATCTTGGCCATGGCGACGTGGTCATCGCCGCCATTACCTCCTGCACCAACACGTCCAATCCAAGCGTGCTGATCGGCGCTGGCCTTCTCGCCCGCAATGCGCTGGCCAAGGGCTTGAAAACCAAGCCCTGGGTGAAAACCTCGCTGGCCCCGGGGTCACAAGTGGTTGGTGACTACCTGAAGAATTCGGGGTTGCAGAAAGATCTCGACAAGCTCGGCTTCAATCTCATCGGCTATGGCTGCACGACCTGCATCGGCAATTCCGGCCCGCTGCCGGAGGAGATTTCCAGAACCATCAATGACAAGGGCCTGATCGTGGCGGCGGTGCTGTCCGGCAACCGCAATTTTGAAGGCCGCGTGTCGCCGGACACGCAAGCCAATTACCTCGCCTCGCCGCCTCTGGTCGTTGCCCATGCGCTGGCCGGAACCGTGACCAAGGACCTCACCAAGGAGCCGCTCGGCATCGATAAAAAGGGCAATCCGGTTTTCCTGAAGGACATCTGGCCGACCTCGAAAGAAATCCAGGAATTCATCACCAAAAACGTCACCAAAAAACTGTTCAAGGACAGATATGCCGACGTGTTCAAGGGCGATGCCAATTGGGCCAAGGTGAAAATTCCTGCCGGTCAGACCTATGCCTGGGACGACAAGTCAACTTATGTGCAGAACCCGCCCTACTTTGTCGACATGGCAAAGGCGGCAGGATCGGTCTCCGATATCAAGGGCGCGCGCGTGCTCGGCCTGTTCGGCGACAAGATCACCACGGATCACATTTCGCCGGCGGGCTCGATCAAGGCGGCCTCCCCGGCCGGCGCGTACCTTACCGGAAACGGCGTCGCCGTTGCGGATTTCAACCAGTACGGCACGCGGCGCGGCAATCATGAAGTAATGATGCGCGGCACCTTCGCCAATATCCGCATCCGCAACCACATGCTCGGGCCGAACGGCAAAGAGGGCGGCTTCACCATCCACTATCCGTCGAAAACCGAAATGTCGATTTACGATGCCGCGATGAAATACAAGGCGGAAGGCGTGCCGCTGGTCGTGTTCGCCGGTATCGAATATGGCAACGGTTCGTCGCGCGACTGGGCGGCCAAGGGCACCAGCCTTCTGGGTGTGCGCGCCGTCATCGCGCAGTCTTTCGAGCGCATCCATCGCTCCAATCTGGTCGGCATGGGCATTGTTCCCTTCGTCTTCGAGGAGGGATCGAGCTGGGCCTCGCTGGGGCTGAAGGGCGACGAACTGGTGAGCATCGAAGGCCTCGCCTCGGCAAAACCGCGCCAGAAGATGAAGGCCGTGGTCACCTATGGCGATGGTACGGTCAGGGAAATCCCGATCATCTGCCGCATCGATACGCTGGAAGAAGTCGGGTATCTGAAGAACGGCGGCATATTGCAATATGTGCTGCGGGATTTGGCGGCGTAGGGGATTTTTCTCGGACGCTGCACCCCCCTCTGTCCTGCCGGACATCTCCCGCCAAGGGGGGAGATTTTCAGGCTGCGCCTTTTTCGCTCTTCCTTCAAACATTGCAAGAAATGACGGGACGGTGAAGCTTGCAATCTCCCCCCTTGGGGGGAGATGCCGGCAGGCAGAGGGGGGTGCGCCGGTTGACGGCAGATTGCTGCGCCTATCCTCCCGCAAACGCCTCCTCCAGCTTCGCCACATCAAACTTGGTCATCTGCATCATCGCTGCCATGACCCGGGCGGTGGCGGCGCTGTCGCCGGTTGAAGTGAGTTCAAAGAAGCGCTTCGGCACGATTTGCCAGGAAAAGCCCCATTTGTCTTTCAGCCAGCCGCAGGCGGAATAGGCGCCGCCCTTGCCGAGATGCTGCCAGAGCCGGTCGACCTCGGCCTGATCCTCGCACATGATGGCGAAGGACACGCTCTCGTTCGGCGTAAACAATGGGCCGCCGTTCAGCCCGCAGAAATGCTGGCCGTTCAGCGTGAACTCGATCACCAGCACCGAGCCCTCCGGCCCCGGCCCATCCTTGCCGTTGCGCATGGTGCTGATGATTTTCGAATCCTTGAACGCGGCCATGTAATGGTTGGCGGCCTCCTCGGCTTCTGAGGCAAACCAGAGGAAGGGTTTGATCTTTGGGTCAGTGGTCATCTCAGCTCCTCACATTTTCCACAGCCGCACTGGCGGTTTTTCCGAACGGGCCAGAACCTTCTTGGCCTCCAGATCAAGCTGCACCGCCTTCACCCACCAACCGGCCTTGTCGCCGCCGGGAAACAGATCTTGCGCCAGCAGCGGTATGACGCGGCTGATCAGCTCGGCCGGCGTCATTCCGGGTGGACCATTCGGCAACACTTTGAGGATCGCGGTTTTCATCGCCTCAAATTTTGCCGCATCAACATTGTAGGTCTTTCCCGGCTGCAGCACGTTTTCGATTTTCACCTTCAGGGGTTTGGTCATGGCCTCAAAGCTCTGAGATGGTTTCAAACCCGCCATAGATCATGCGCTTGCCATCAAACGGCATTCTTGTGGCATCGGGCTGCATTTTGGGCTCCTTCATCAGCGTTTCCCAGGCGACGTTGCGAGCCTCTTTCGAGATCCAGATCACCCATGAGAAAACCACCGTTTCGCCCGGTTCGCATTTCACCGCCATGGGAAAGGATGTCACTTTTCCCTCCGGCACATCATCGCCCCAGCAATCGATCACACTCAGCGCACCATGTTTCTTGATCAACGCACCGATTTCCGCCGCGTATTCCCGGTAGCTCTCCTTATTTGCCGCAGGAACAGCACATACAAATCCATCAACGTAGTTCATGGTATTTTCCTTCTGTTGAAACTGGTTCAGACCTTTTCGCCGATCAGCGCAAACATCGCGCCTTGCGGGTCCATGCACGGGGCGACCCATACGCCGCCCGGCACTTCCATCACGTCCATCAGCACCTGTCCGCCATTGTCCCTGACGCGTTTTGCCCCGGCATCAATGTCGCCGACGCTGAAATAATAGACCCAGTTCGGCACGGGCGTATCGGGCATTTTCGTCATCATGCCAACTGCGGCTGCATCGCCGCCGGTCTTGACCGTCTGGTAGATGAATCCGCCCATGTCGTGGGCTTCATCCTTTTCCCAGCCGAACAGGCCGGAATAGAATTTGAAAGCGTCGTCGAGATTTCCCGCATGCAATTCATGCCAGCCGATATGGCCCTTTGCCATGAACGGCGCCGGTTCCGGCACGGCGTTGGAATTGCCCTTGAACAGGATGAACCCGGCGCCATGCGGATCTGCTGCGACAGCAAAGCGACCGACACCTGGAATATCGGTTGGCGGGCGACGGATCGCGCCGCCGGATTTTTTCACCTTTTCAGCATAGGCATCGACATCATCAACGCCGATATAGCCCATCCACATTGGCGGCATGCCCTTGGCGTCTGCGGGGATCGGCATGATGCCGCCGACCTGAGTGTCGCCGTTCGACACCAGCGTATAGACGGTGTCCGGCATGCCGGAATCCGTCATTTTCCAGCCCATGACGGCCGCGTAGAACTTCTCTGCGGCTTTGACGTCCGTGGTCATGACATCATACCAGACGAATTTTGATGGGGCAGGCATGGCTCAGTCCTCCTCTTCGGGCTTGGTGAAAAGCAATTCAATGTATCGGCGCAAATGGTCGAGGCAGTCTTTGGCAGGTTCGGCGCTGCCTTCGGCTTTTGCGAGAATGAAGGCGCCCTGGATGGCGGCCTGCGTATAGAGCGCCAGTGACCGGGCAGTGAAATCCCTCGTGATCCCGTATTTTTCAATCGCTGCTTCGATCACGGGCTCAAGCGTTGCCGCGTGATCCCAAATCACCTTGGCCGCCGCATCGCGGATGGCGGGATGGGTCTGATGAACCTCCTGCACCAGGGTTCCGGCAAAACAGGTGAATTGCGGCAATTCGCGGCCGAGAATGGATTTGCGGAAGTCGACATAAGCGAGCAGGCGTGCGAGCGGATCGGCAATGGCCTGATAAGGCGCTGTCGCAAAGATGCCAGCGGTCATGGCCGCCCAGTGGCCCGCCGCCGCGACAGCGAGTGCCTCCTTGCTGGCGAAATGATGAAAGAAGCTGCCTTTGGTCAGGTCCGCACTCTCGCAAACATCATCAATGGTCGTTGCCGCGTAACCCTTCGTTCTTACAAGTGTCAGCGTGGCGTTAAGGATTTTGGTCTTCGATTGATGTTGCGCTTGTGCCATGATCGGACATACCAACTAGTAGGTATGTAGTCAAGCAAAAAATGCCGCGTGGAGCCATTCATCGTCACCCGGCTCTCACCGCAACGTGACTTCCCGTTGAGGCGCGACGGGCTTAAGTTAGCCGGGACAAAGACTGGAACCGGACAATGCGCATTTCGCTCGCCCTTGCGGCTCTCATTTCATCGGCCTCATTCCTGATGGCGCCCGCGAAGGCTGCCGACGTGAAGGGTGTCGTGGAAATGTTCACCAGCCAGGGGTGCTCGTCCTGTCCGCCCGCCGACAGGATTTTCAACGAGGTCATCCTTGAGAACGGTGTTGTCGGCCTCGCCTGGCATGTCGACTACTGGGACTATCTTGGCTGGAAGGACACATTCTCTCTGGCGGCCGCCACCGAGCGTCAGCGCGCCTATGCCGCCGGCATGAACGAGCGCGGCGTCTATACGCCGCAGATGATTGTCAATGGCGACACGGTGGTCAAAAACGCCAGCTTTCGCCAGTCGATTGCCGCCGCCCTCAGCGGCAGTCTGCCGGTCGACATTGATGCGACGGTTGCAGAGGGCACGCTGGTTGTGAAGACCGCCTCAGGCGAAGGCTCCGCCAACCTGGTGCTGGTCACATTCGAGCAAAAGCAGGACATTGTCATTGAACGCGGTGAAAATGCCGGCACAACGGTCAGCTATCACAACGCGGTCGCCGATGTGCAGACCATTGGCATGTGGAAGGGCAAGGAAATCACGATTGAACTTCCCGGATCCGAATACGCGCCGAAAAAGGGTCAGGGTTGCGCCATCCTGTTGCAGAAAGTCGCCAAAAATGGCGCGCCCGGCAGAATTTTGGGCGCCGCGATCGTCAAACAGCCCGGCGTTTGACCCGGCCGCGCAAAAAAATAGCCGGACTAACGGTCCGGCTGAATTCTAAGGGGTGTCATGCAAGAAAGGTTGGCCCGGTTGTCAGAGTCCTCCGAGGGCGGGGGGCTTGGGGTTCGAAGCAACCTTCCAACCGGGCCGTTCTTGATAACACTTGGATGGTCACTCCGGATTCGGGCGCGCATTTGACCAAATTGCGGCAGCGATGTGGCAGGTCATCACCATATGAAACAGAAACTTTCGGCGCGTGATCGGATCCTCATGCATCCTGCCTGCAAGATTGTGCCCATAATCGCTTTCCGCTTGCAAAAATCAAAAAGCCGGTTCACCTTCCTGTATATGGAGATTTGGCAGCAATTGCCGGGAGTTACCCGGCGTGGATGAGGCAGCGGAGGGCCAAAGTGCCGGCAGTGTGCCAGCTGAGGTCATCTCGATCTCACGTTTCGCCCCGCCATTGCCCGTCATGTTCAATCGCCGCGAGTTTGACGAAATCTTCCAGATTTATTCGCGCATGGTGGCGGGCGGCGAGTGGCGCGACTATGCAATTGACAGCCTTGCGGACCGCGCGGTTTTCTCGGTGTTTCGCAGCGCCAGCGAATCGCCGCTCTACCGGATCGAAAAATGTCCGAAATTGGCGCGCAAGCAGGGCGCTTTCAGCGTCGTTTCTTCCGCAGGCGTCATCCTGAAGCGCGGCCACGAACTTGCCGCGGTCACGGCGATATTCGAAAAAGGGCTGCGGCTCGTCAAATCCTGACCATAACTGAACCGGCCTATTTCAGGCCTTTCCAGTCGTCCACCGGAAAACGCGCCTGATCGGGCAGGCTGTCGTGACCGCCGTTCAGGGCGATTTGCATGAACACGGTGTCCACCCAGCTGCCATGTTTGAAGCCCGAACCTTCAATGGTGCCGCAGTGCTTGAAGCCGAGGCTGTCATGCAAGGCAACCGAGCCCTTGTTTCCTTTTCCGTCGCCAATGACCGCGACCATCTGATGAAATCCGAGCTTTTCGCATTCCTTCAACAGTGACTGCAGCAATGCCTTGCCAATGCCCTTGCCCTTGGCTTCCGGGGCGACATAGACCGAGTCCTCAATCAGCCAGCGATAGGCGGGGCGGGTGCGAAAGGGTGAGGCATAGGCATAGCCGAGCACCACACCATCTTCTTCGGCGATAAACCAGGGAAAGCCATTTGCGGTAGTGTGATTGAACCGCCTGGTCAGTTCCGCGCCATCCGGCGGATCGAGTTCATACGAGCCGGTGCCATAGCGCACGGCGTGCTCGTAGATGGTTGTCATGTCCGCAATGTCTGACAGCGTGGCGCGGCGAATGTGCATCTTTGTCTCCGTCATATTGAGATAACCGGAACACGCCGCCGCGCGCAAACAAAAAGGGCGGCCAGATGGCCGCCCTCATTGCAAAATTCAGTTCCGTTACTCGCGGTTGCCCAAGAGGCGCAGCATCATCAGGAACAGGTTGATGAAGTCGAGATAGAGCGTCAATGCGCCCATGATGGCCTTGCGGCCGGCGCTGTCGGCGTCATCGCCTTCGTAATACTCTTCCTTGATCCGCTGGGTGTCATAAGCGGTGAGGCCCGTGAACACCAGAACGCCGATCACCGAAATCGCAAAGCTCATGGCGGAAGACGCCATGAATATGTTGACGATCGAGGCGATGATAATGCCGATCAGGCCCATGAACAGGAACGAGCCCCAGCTCGAAATGTCCTTTTTGGTCGTATAACCGTAAAGCGACATCGCGCCGAAGGTCGTCGCGGTGACAAAGAAGGTCTGGGTAATGCTTGCGCCGGTATAGACCAGAAAGATCGAGGACAGGGATACACCGAGAAGGCCCGCATAGGCCCAGAAGGTGGTCTGCGCCGTCGAAACACTCATGGTGTGGATGCGGAAGCTTAGAAAGAACACCATCGCCAGAGGCGCGAGCATGAGGACCCATTTCAGCGGGCTCACATAGATGAGTTGTGCGAAAGCCGGGTTGGTGCTCGCCAGATAGGCGGTGCCAAGCGCGGTTACGCCGGTGATTCCAAGGCCAAGGGCCATGAGATTGTAGACCCGCAGCATGTGCGCGCGCAGGCCTTCATCAATGATCTCGGTCGTTTGCGTGTTAACGCCGGACCGGATCGGATTGTTGCGATAGTCAGACATCAGTTCCTCACAGTTTGTCCCGTCTCGTGTCCAAATTGGAGCGCGCTGGCAGGACTTCAGCAAAGCTACCCAGAATTATGGGGATTGATTGGGCCTTCGGCAAGATGTGCAACCGCAGATTCGAACAAAAAATCGGCCTTTTGAGCCATCTGCGGCAGCGATCAGAGGTTTCTGAGCACGGGCGCGCTTTTTTCGCCGAGCACCCTCCATGTGCCGATCAGGCCAAAACCGATGGTCAATACGAGCGCGATCACGACGGTTGCCAGCGCGACGAACGGGTCAAAGCTCCATTGCAGGGCCATGATCTTCGTGATCACAAACCAGGCGGCGCCGGTGCCGGCGAGCAGGCCGAACAGGGCGGTGGCAAGGCCAATCAGAAAATACTCGATGGTGAACGCAGCAACCAGTGTGCGCCTGGTTGCTCCGAGCATCTTGAGGATGACCGAATCACGCACCCTCGTGCGGTTGCCTGCCGCAAGCGCTCCTGCCAGCACCAACACGGAAGAGACAAGTGCAATTGCCGCCGCCGCCCTGATCGCCGCCGCCAATTGTCCGATCAGGCGCGTTGCAACATCAAGCGCGTCCTTGACACGAACCGATGTCACCGTCGGGAAAGCCCTGGTGACGGCGTTCAGCACTTTGGCGTCGCCTGAAGCGTCAAGCCCCGGCGCGCTTAATGTCGCCAGCCAGCCATGCGGGGCGCCGGCAAAGGCGTTCGGCGAGAACACCATGACGAAATTGATCGACATCGATTCCCATTCGACCTGGCGCAGATTTGCAATTCTGGCGATGATGGTCCTGCCGAGAACGTTGACGGTCACGTTGTCGCCGACCTTGAGCCCGAGTTCCCCGGCTTCTTCGGCTGAGAAGGAAACAAGCGGATCGCCCGAATAATCCGTCGGCCACCATTTCCCTTCGACGATGCGGCCATTTTCCGTGGGGACCGGCGAATAGGTCACGCCGCGGTCACCGCGCGTGACCCAGGAGGCTTCCGGCGGGATCGTGAGTTTGTCGATGTCGACGCCCTTCAACTGCGTGATGCGGCCGCGCAGCATCGGCACTTTTTGCACTGTGCTGCCGGGCGCCTCTTTGGCCAGAGTTTCGGCAAAACTATCCACTTCGGCGCTTTGGATGTCGAGGAAGAAGAAATTGGGCGCCTTCTCGGCAATTGTTCCGGAGATTTGCCGGCGCAGATTACCGTCAATCAATGTGAGGGCCACCAGCAAGGTGAGGCCAAGGCCGAGCGAGAGCACAACGGAGGGCGTAAGGGCTCCTGGCCGGTAAATGTTGGCCACCGCCATGCGCAGCGGCACGCTGCCTGAGCGCGGCGCGCGCCGCGCAACGTTTTGGATCAGATGCGAAACACCGCGCAGGATGACAAAGGCGGCGATCGCGGCGCCGACAAAGATCATGGCGACGTAGCGGTCCTTCGCCGTCAGAATGGCGAGCGCGGCCACCAGAAGCGCAAGCACCGCCGCTGAAGCGATCCAAGGCCAACGCGGCAAACCGGCTTGTTGAAAACCATTCTCCCTGAAGAGTTCGGTCGGCGGCACCAGGCTCGCGTGCCCGAGCGGCAGCAGCGCAAAGACCAGCGTCGTCAGATAGCCGAACAGGCAGGCGAGCAGCAATGCGAAGGGGTGAAATCCGCCGGAAACATCCAGCGGCAGGAAGCTCTTGATGGCGCTTGCCGCGAGCCACGGCGAGGCCGCCGCAAAGATCAGCCCCAGGAAAATGCCGATGCTGGCAATGATGAGTATCTGCAGAAAATAGACGAGCGCCGCGAAATTGCCTGATGCGCCGAGGCATTTCAGCGTGGCGATCACCGTGCGTTTGCCGTCAAGATGCGCGCGCACCGCATTGGCGACGCCGACGCCGCCAACCACAAGCGCCGTCAGGCCAACCAGCGTGAGAAATTGCGAAAACCGTTCGATATTGGACGAAAGCGCCGGTGAGGCGTTGGCGCTCGTGTGGACGTGCCATCCTGATTGCGGAAATTCCTTTTCCGCCCGCGTCTTCACGGCGGCGGGATTGGCGGCGCTGTCGGCGAGTTTGATCTTGTATGCATATTCGACCAGACTGCCTGGCCGCTCCAGCTTGGTTGCCGCCATTCCTTCCTTGGAAACAAGCAGCCTTGGCGCGAAGGCAAAACCATCCGACAGACTGTCGGGCTCCGAGAGGATGACAGCGCGAAGTTCAAACGCGCCATCGCCAAGCAGCAAGGTATCGCCCCGTTTCAGACCCAGGCGGTCGAAGAGAATTTGAGGCGCCGCCGCGCCAAAACGGCCGTCCTGATTGGCCAGTAGCGCGGCGACTGGCATGGCCGGTTCGGTGCGCAAACTGCCATAGAGCGGGTAATTGCCATCCACCGCCTTGACCTCGACCAGCGATTGGTCCGTTTGATCGCCGCGGCGCGCCATCGAGCGTGTCGCCGTACTTTCGGCGACCGTTCCAAGGCTGTTCAGAAAGGCGCGTTCAGTGTCGTTGACGACGCGCTGGACCAGTTGAAAGCGGATGTCGCCGCCCAGAATGCTGCGTCCCTCCGCTTCAATGCCATCGGTAATAGCGGTCGCCACCGAGTTGACGGCGCCGATGGCGGCGACGCCAAGCGCGATGCAGGCAAGGAAAACCCGAAAGCCCGCCAGACCCGCACGCATTTCGCGCAATGCAAAACGCAAAGCCAGTTGCAAGGATGCAAGAGCCGTCAGCTTTTTCATGGCTTCACGCCACAGCGGAAACGAGAGCGGACGGATGTTCGATGCGGCCGGAACGGATATGCACCTGCCTGTCGCAACGCCGCGCCAGCATCAGGTCGTGGGTGACGAGCACCAGCGTCATCCCCCGTTCCTTCTGCGCCTTGAAGATGAGACCGGTAATGTGCTCGCCGGTATCCATGTCGAGATTTCCGGTCGGCTCATCGGCGACGAGGATGGCAGGCTCCGGGGCAAGCGCTCTGGCAATGGCGACGCGCTGTTGCTCGCCGCCCGAAAGTTCACCCGGATAATGCGTCAAACGGTCGGAAAGACCGACAGCGCCAAGTTCGGCCGCCGCCCGTCCCATGGGATCGGCATGCCCGGCAAGTTCGAGCGGCACCGCAACGTTCTCCAGCGCCGTCATGTTGGGAATGAGGTGAAAGGACTGGAACACGATGCCGATTGTTTTGCCGCGGAAGGCCGCGGTCTCATCCTCGCTCATGCCGGTCAATTCATTGCCGGCAATTTCAACGCCGCCCTTGTCCGGCCGTTCAAGCCCGGAGAGCACCATCAGCAGCGATGTCTTGCCCGAACCCGACGGGCCGACAATACCCAGAGCCTCACCCCGAACTGCCGTCATGGAGACGTCATCCAGAATGTGAACCTTCGAGGCGCCGGCGCCAAGTGTCAGGTGAACATTTTTCAAGCTGATGGCGATGTCAGACACGTTAACAGTTCCTATCTGCAATGTTGATAGACGGGCGGTTCTGCGCCTTCAAACGGGAAGAGAGACTGTGTTGAGACTCATCGTTCAACTTGTCACTGGAATGGTCATATGGGGCATGACGGTTGCAAATTCCATTGCCGAGCCGGTCAAAATCGTCGGTTTTGGCGATAGTCTGATGGCGGCCTACCAATTGGAGGCCCCTGAAGGGTTTCCCGCGCAGCTCAGCAAGGCGCTTCAGGCGCGGGGACTGGAGGTCGAAATTGTGGATGCGGGCGTTGCCGGCGACACGACCAGCGGAGGGCTGGCGCGGGTCGATTGGTCGGTGCCCGATGGAACCTCGATTGTGATCCTTGAACTCGGCGCCAATGATGCCTTGCGCGGCATCTCCCCTGAGGCCACCGAGGCCAATCTCGCTGAAATGATCAAGAGGCTAAAGGCCCGGAATATAAAGGTAATTCTCGCCGGAATGCTGGCGCCGCCGAATATGGGAAAGAATTACGAGGACGCCTTCAACGCCATCTTTCCAAGGCTTGCCAGTGAACATGATTTGCCGCTGATTCCCTTCTTTCTCGAAGGCGTTGCAGGCGTGCAGGAATTGCAGCTGACCGATCGCATGCATCCGAATGCCCGAGGTGTTGAGAAAATGGTCGGGAATGCGCTGCCGGTTGTTGAGAAGGCGGTTAAGGAATGGTTACCAAAGCCGTCACAATAAATTGGCTTGTGCAGCTTGGCCAAGAATGATTCGTTTGGACAGAATTGTGATTCGAGGAGGATGCCATGCCGCGTCTTTTCACTGCCCTCGAAGTCCCGCGTGACGCGGCCCTGTCGCTTTCGCTCCTGAAGGGCGGATTGCCCGGCGCGCGCTGGATTGACACGGAGAACTACCATGTCACGCTGCACTTTATCGGCGATGTCGACAGCCGCATGGCGGATGAAATCGTGCATGTGCTTGACCGCGTTGACCGCATCGCGTTTCCGCTAAACCTTTGCGGCGTCGGCGCTTTTGGCGGAAAAAAACCGCATGCGGTGTTTGCGGGAATACGGCCCTGCGCCGAGTTGATGCAGCTTCAGGGCGACATTGAACGCCTGTGCAAGCGGCTTGGGCTTGACCCGGATCCCCGCAAGTTCATCCCGCATGTGACCCTTGCCCGCCTCAAGAACACGACGCCCGAACAGGCCGCTCACTATCTGTCGGGCCGTGGCGATTTTTCGGCATTGCCGTTCAGGGCCGGCCGTTTCGTCTTGATGTCATCGAGAGATTCCGTCGGCGGCGGGCCCTATGTCATTGAAGAAGCCTACCGGCTGCACGCGCACACGCCGGCGAGCGCGTCAGGCCAAGGCTATCCCGCAGTGCTGGAAAGGTAAGCCATGGCCATCGGAAGAATTGACGAGGCGGTGCTTGCCGCCGCTCTGACAGAGCTTCCGGGATGGCAGCGGTTGTCGGGCCGCGATGCGATTGCAAAGAGCTTCCGGTTCAAGAATTTCCGCCACGCCTTCGCCTTCATGAGCGAGATCGCCCTTCTTGCGGAGAAAGCCGATCATCATCCTGAATGGACCAATGTTTACAACAGGCTGGACATTGTGCTGACCACCCACGAAGCGGGCGGGTTGTCGGAGCGGGATGTGGCTCTTGCCCGCCAGATCGAAAAGATTCCGGTGCGCGGCTGACGGAATTCTTGCATCAGGGCCTTCGCCCTCCCATGTGATTGGCACAGGAAGGAACAAGGCCGTGAACAAGGACCGCATCGAGGAAATACTGGAACCTGAACGGGGAAACCGGGAACGCGACAACGTCCAGTCCGAGTTCTGGCGCGCCGTCAAGCGTGCGGCAAGGCAAGTTCCGTTCATGGACGAAGTGGTTGCCGCCTATTTTTGCGCGATGGATCCCAAGACCCCGGTGCGCGTGCGCGGCGTCCTTTTTGCGGCGCTTGCCTATTTCATTCTCCCGTTTGATGTCATCCCCGACTTTCTTCTGTTTTTCGGATTCAGCGATGACATTGCCGTATTGACCGCCGCCTTTGCCGCCGTGCACGGCGAAATCACCGAAGCGCACCGCAAGGCGGCACGCGAAGCGCTCGCCGAAGTCTGATCAAAACCCGCGCGGGCAGCCGGTGTACCTTTACGGCGCTGTTCCGATCCGGGCCTTGGTTCAGGAAAACTCCGTGTCAACTGCGCCATCGTTCGAAATCACCCGCCGCAGCCGCGCAAAGGCCAGCCGTATGCGCGATTTCACCGTTCCGAGCGGCAGAGCTGTCTTGTCGGCGATCTGCGAATGCGACAGACCGTCGAAAAAGGCGAAACGGATCAGTTCCAGCTGCTCGGCGGGAAGCTCGGCGATGGCCACGCGCACGCGCTCTTCTCTCAATGCGGAATCCATCGAGACGTCCGCGGCTTCCGGTGCGGGCGGCTGAAAGATCGGGTCATCGTGATCAATCAAGGCGGAGCGGTCTCGGCGCAGAAAATCGATGCGGCGATTGCGCGCGACGCGAAACAGCCAGGTTGAAAGCGAGGATTTGACCGGATCAAACAGATGGGCCTTCTGCCAAAGCGTCAGCATGACGTCCTGTGTCAGGTCTTCCGCCAGGCCCTGTTTCATGCCCAGCCGCTGGAGATAGGCGTTAATGCGCGGGGCAAAATGATCGAAAAGCTCAATGAACGCCGCGCGGTCGCGGGCCGAAGCCACACGTTCCGTCAGAAGCGCGAAACGGTCTTTTGCCTCAGCTTTCATTCCCACTCCCGCATTCAAGCGGGATGCATAGCGGTTTTGGATCGGCGTGTCAGCCATTGTTCACGCCGGCCCGATGCAATCCAGGCCAAAATCCCGCCGCTTTTCTCGCGCAGTTAGCGGGCGAGGGATATCGTTTCCGCTCACATTTGCAAACGGGCTTGTCGCAAAAGGGAAATGACCCGTCTTCACCATTCAGTAACCAGGAATGGTTCAAAATTGATGGATCGGGCCACAAGCCGCGCCTGGTCTTGTATGGTGTGTGCGACCAAGAGGAATATGAAGTTCATGCGCACGAAGTCTTTCTTTCTCGCCGCCGCCGCTGTCATGACGGGCGCGGGTCTTACCATCACGAGTGCTGCTGCGCAGTCGCCAAGCCAGATCGGCAAGTTCCAGGCCTGGGGCGCCTATAGCTATGCTTCGGGCGGCGGCAAGGTCTGTTACGTGCTCACCGTGCCGCAGACCAAGAAACCTGATGGCGTTGATCATGGCGAGAACTTCTTTCTTGTCAGCCAGAAGCCGGGCCAGAACGTCTCCTACGAACCGCAGTTCATGGCCGGTTATGAGCTGAAGGCGAACACCAAGGTGACGCTGTCGGTCGATGACAAGAGTTTCTCGCTGTTCACATCCGGAAAATCGGCCTGGATGGAAAATGCAGCCGAGGAACCGCTGCTGATTGCCGCCATGAAGGCTGGCACGGCGATGTCAGTCGCAGCGACCTCCAAGCGCGGCACAGCAACCAATTACACCTATTCGCTGAAGGGCATTTCCAAGGCCCTCGATGCGATCAAAGTCTGCCAGTAACAAGAGCCGCCAACTCGCGACCAAACGCCGACGGTGCACCCCTCTCTGCCCTGCCGGCATCTCCCCCTCAAGGGGGGAGATTGCGCTGCTTGCAACGCTGCAAGTCTCGCGAGACGGCGCTGCTTGAAAATCTCACCCCTTGAGGGGGAGATGTCCGGCAGGACAGAGAGGGGTGCAGCGCCGAAGGGCAGAGTGGGCCCAGAAGGAACCCGGCAGGCAAAAGGCGGCAGAGCTCTAACCAGTATCCACCCACAAGGTGACCGCCGGGCCTTTTGATGCTATGTGCCGCGCTTCATCCCCTGTTCGAAAACGAGTCCGCAAAACCCAAATGACACTCTCCATCGACCTCACCCAGCCCGAAATCCGCTCGGCATTGCGCCCCGTGTCGCGCGACAAGCCGTCGCTGATCGGCATGACGCGGGTGCAACTGGGTGCGGCGCTGCAGACAATCGGCGTGACCCCGGCGCAAACCAGGATGCGCGTCCAGCAGCTTTGGCATTGGCTCTATGTTCGCGGCGTCTCGGATTTTGCCGACATGCGCAATATTTCCAAGGATTTGGTTGCCAAACTCGCGGAGGCTTTCACCATTGCGCGTCCTGAAATCGTCGAGGAGCAGATTTCCTCGGACGGCACCCGCAAATGGCTGTTCCGGTTTCCCCCGCGCGGCGCTGGACGCCCCGTCGAGATCGAGACGGTCTATATTCCCGAAGAAGGCCGCGGCACCCTTTGTATCTCAAGTCAGGTCGGCTGCACCTTGACCTGCACTTTCTGCCACACCGGCACGCAGAAGCTGGTGCGCAATCTCACCACGGAAGAAATCCTGTCGCAGCTTCTGGTCGCCCGCGACCGGCTCGGCGACTTCCCGCACCGCGACACGCCGGCCGGGGCGATTGTGCCTTCTGAAGGCCGTCTTGTCTCGAACATCGTGATGATGGGCATGGGCGAGCCGCTGTATAATTATGACAATGTGCGCGATGCGCTGCTGATCGCCTCTGACGGTGATGGCCTGGCGCTGTCCAAGCGTCGCATTACGCTGTCGACGTCCGGCGTGGTGCCGATGATCGGCGAAATCGGCAGGGAAACCGGCGTGATGCTGGCCGTTTCACTGCACGCGACGCGGGATGAACTGCGCGACGTTTTGGTGCCGATCAACAAGAAATATCCGCTGAAAGAGCTGCTTGCAGCCTGCCGCGCCTATCCCGGCCTCACCAATGCACGGCGCATCACGTTTGAATATGTGATGCTGGCGGGTGTCAACGATTCACTCACTGACGCCAAGGAACTGGTGCGCCTCTTGAAGGGCATTCCGGCCAAGATCAATCTGATCCCGTTCAATCCATGGCCGGGCTCGAATTATGAATGCTCTTCGTGGGAGCAGATCGAAAAGTTTGCCGGCTACATCAACGAAGCCGGCTACGCTTCCCCGATCCGCACCCCGCGCGGCCGCGACATCCTGGCCGCCTGCGGGCAGCTGAAAAGCGAGTCCGAGCGGATGCGCAAAGTCGACCGGCTTGCGTTCGAGGCGATGATGATCGCGGGGCACGGGGAGGAATGAGCCGGGCGTTCCTTATTCACTTCCTCTTCATGCTGGCCGGCTACGCGCTTGCTGTTCTGGCTGCGTCAACCACAATATCGCTCATTGCGCGGTTGCCCTCCAATTCGCCTGATCCCTACTATTGGGGCAGAGTTTTCTCGTATGGACCGGATATTCCCGGCGCACTGCTCATTGGCGCTTATGTCGCCGCGATTTATGCGCTTCCCGGCTGGCTGGTTTCTGTGATTATTGCCGAA
>JANNRN010000170.1:0-2754 GCA_031401375.1 Phyllobacteriaceae bacterium
AAAACATACTGACTATCCGCGTCCAAAATCTGCAAGAAACCATGAGCGCGGTCAGCGCGGCGATGATGAGGAACCAGCCAGAGGCCACACCCGGCCTCAGTTTTCCGACCTATGAATCGATGCATCAGGTCCTCGCACCCAAACGCCTCGACATCATCCGGGCCATGGCGGGTCAAGGCGCGCTGGCGTACCGGGAGGTGGCTCGGCGCGTCGGGCGGGATTACAAGGGCGTGCATAGTGACATCACGGCGCTGCTCAAAGCTGGCGTGATCGACCGGGCGAAGGGCGGCGTTGCCTTTCCTTATGAGACGATCCATTTTGAGTTCGATATCAAGGCGAATGCGGCCTGAGTCCGGGTCACCCCTGCGCCCTTCGCCATCCGTTCTGTTTATACACCCCCAGTATCCGCACTTCCTTGGTGAAGAATTTCAACTCTTCCAGCGCCAGCGCGACATTTTTATCGTCGGGGTGCCCTTCAATGTCGGCGTAAAATTGTGTGGCGGTGAACGCACCGCCGAGTTGGTAGCTTTCCAGCTTGGTCATGTTGACGCTGTTTGTGGCGAAGCCCCCCATCGCCTTGTACAGCGCGGCTGGCACATTGCGCACATTGAAGATGAACGTCGTCATCATCGGCACGGAGGCGTCATGGCGCGGGGTCCAGTGCTTTTCCTTCGACAGGACGACAAAACGAGTGACGTTGTTGTCCGTATCCTCGACGTCCTTCTGAATGATCTCAAGGCCATAGAGTTCTGCTGCAAGTTTCGGGGCCAACGCCGCCATTGAGCGGTCCTTGATCTCGGACACGATACGGGCGGCGCCCGCGGTGTCGCCGGCGACGACCGGTTTCCATCGGTTCTTCCGGATGACTTTCCTGCACTGGCCGAGCGCGTGGATGTGACTGTGCACGGATTTGATCTCGGATTCGCGAACGCCTGGCAACACCATCAACTGGAAGTGAATGGGAAGAAAATACTCTGCGATGATGTGGAGACGGGACTCGGGCAGGATATGGTGAATATCGGCGACCCGTCCTGCGATCGTATTTTCAATCGGGATCATGGCAAGGTCAGCTTTGCCGGACTCAACAGCTGCGAATGCGTCCTCGAACGTCGGGCATGGCAGCGGCTCCATGCTTGGATACATGTTGCGGCACGCCGTGTCGGAGTTTGCACCGGGCTCGCCCTGGAATGCAATTTTGTTGGTTTTTTCGCGTGTCATTCTTCCAGTCCAGCCACTATTGTGCGGGCGCGCTCCAAATCGTGCGGCGTGTCTACACCAAGCGGCACGGTTTTCACAATCTCGACATCAATGCGCATCCCGGCCTCAATGGCGCGCAATTGTTCAAGCCGCTCGCGCTGTTCCAGCGCTGAGGGTCCCATTTTGACAAACCGCTCCAGCGCCTCGCGCCGATAGGCATAAAGCCCGATATGATGGAAAAGCGGACCTTCTCCCCAGGGCGCGGTGGCGCGGGTGAAATAATGGGCCCGCAAACGCGACGGGGTGATTTGCGAGGCGACAATCTTGACCACATTCTCATCGGTTTTCTCCCGTTCAAGCTCGATCACCGCCGCCAGTGTGGAAATATCCACAGCCGGGTCGTCGAGCGGCATGAGCGACTGCCGGATGATGGCGGGGTCAATTGTCGGCAGATCGCCCTGCACGTTGACGATCACATCGTATTCACCTTTTGCGTCGATGCGGATCAGCGCTTCAAAAATCCGGTCAGAGCCTGATTGATGATCCATCCGGGTCATCACGCATTCAATCCCGTGCATGCCGGCCGCATCGGCGATTTCGACACTGTCAGCGGCGACCACAACCCGCCCGATTTGCGCCGCCTTAGCCTGTCTTGCCACACGAACGATCATTGGCAGTCCGCCGATATCGGCCAGCGGCTTGTTGGGAAGGCGGGTCGACGCCATCCGGGCGGGGATCAGGATGATGGGGGTCATTGCAGCGTGATTTTCATGTGAAGGTGTCAAAAAGTCTCAGGCACTTCACCCCTTATAGGTGTTGCAACGCTGAACCAAAAGACCTAGAGCGGAATGAGATTTGTCGAGTTCTGCAGGTAATGCAAACTGGAGTCGGGGAAACATGGATTCATTTCAGTTGAACAAGCTGGCGGGCGCATTTCTCGGCACCGTCTTCATCATCATGTCAATTGGACTTGTATCAGATGCGCTGTTCCTCAGCCCGGCGCCCGAAAAGCCGGGCTATGTCATTGAAGCCGCGGAAGCAGCAGCGGGCGGGGCAGTAGCAGGCGCAGAACCTGCCAAGGCAGAACTCATCGCGCCATTGCTGGAAGCCGCCGATGCGGCCGCCGGGCAAACCGTCTTCAAGAAGTGCGCGGCCTGCCATGTCGGTGATAAAGGCGGGCCTAACAAAGTTGGCCCGGGCCTGTGGAACATCGTCAATCAACCCGTCGCCGCCCATGAAGGTTTCGGCTATTCAGCCGGGATCAAGGAGTTCAGCCAGGGAGGCACGGTGGTGTGGGATTACGAACATCTTTCCGGGTTCCTCGCCGCTCCCAAAGCCTATGTGAAGGGCACGGCGATGGGATTTGCGGGGATCAAGAAGATCGAGGAACGCGCCAATCTGATCGCCTATTTGCGCACATTGTCAGACACCCCCGCGCCGCTTCCTTGATGCGCGCGCCATCTCTCGTCGATTATGAAAGGCTGGAACGTGTTTCCGGCCTTTTTGTTGTCGGTATCGGGTGCCCTTCTCTTCAGCGGCGAATTGTCGATTCCCGGA
>JANNRN010000171.1:0-23879 GCA_031401375.1 Phyllobacteriaceae bacterium
GAATAGCGCAGCAATATGCTGACAACGCTGCGCGACCATTGGAACTCTTGTGTCGCAAGGTCGGCAAACGTCTTTGGCCCTTCGCCATGGGCAATCGCATTGATCGCGTGCACGCCCTGCCAACCGCCGGCATTCATCATCAGCGTCGTTGAGTGGTCTTCCGCAAGTTCGGGCCCAAGTCCTCCGATTTCCCGCAATGCCCTGGTGCGCACAGCATAATGTGACCCGATGCACAGGGGAGCCAGTCCATTATTGTATCCGGCCTGAAGCGCGCCATGCATGCTTGCTTCAGCGTACAGGCGGCCGCGCGCAGACCAGCTTTCGCCAGCGTTGGAATCGCAAATGCTCGGCGCCGAAACATAGCCGACAGAAGGGTTGGCGAACGGCGCGAGGATTTCTTCGAGATAGGTGCTGGACGGCACATGATCTGCGTCCAACTGCGCGACGAAATCATAGTCGGCATAGCCGTAATGGTCGTAGAAATAGGCAAGGTTTCCCTCCTTGCACCGCGCCCGCCGCGGCCACACAGGCTGATGGTATTCGGCCGCACCCTTGCGCGTCGAAATCCTGACATTGTGCACATGACACCAGGAACAGGTCTCGACGGACGGATCTTCGTCCGCAAGCCAAGTATCGAACCGATAGCCGGTCTGATCCAGCATGGCCTCAAGAGTCTTTTTGACCACGCTGAAGGGTTCTGACGGGACCTTTGTCACGACCATCGCTATGCGCCCGTCGATCCGGGCGGGGGCCGGAACTTTAGCGCGTCCAAAAATACAAATGAAGTAAGCCGGCAGCAAAGTCACCCAAAGCAGAACTGCCGTTACAACAAAATAGGCGGCGTAACCGATGATGTGATCGCCGCTAATCCACCATTGCCAAAAAAAGGCGAACAAACATAACCAAACAACTGTACCTGCCCAATAAAGCAGTTTGGACAGCCCTGAGAATACTTCCAGAAGAAACTTGGTTTGTACTGTGTATGAGAGCGGCGTTGCCTGCCCGGATTCAGTGAGGCCCGTCCGCGGCACCGCGGTTGACGAGTGCGGGCGCAATTCGTCACTTGCAACGCCTGATTTCAGCCAACTTGCCTGACAGACGCCGTTCTGTTCTCCAGGCTGATTTTGCGAATCGCCAGAAAAACCATCTATTTCAAATGTATTACGCGACAAAATTTCCACCCGACCGGCCAGCAGATGCCAATCCACCAAGGATAAAACGGACCGCCCCCCCAATCATGAGAGGCAGACATGCAACACCGAGTTGCGCCCTTCCGACTCTCAACAGATAAATCTCACCTCATAACTGTCGAGCAAGATTTTACCCATTCACGTCATGTTGCCATTGATTACAAAATTGTCAACGAGAATTAACGATTCCTTAACTACATAGTAAACAAAGGGAGGCTCACAGTCGTGTACTCTCCTATTAGTTGTTTATTTTGGTATTTCTATTTTAAGTAGTATTCGCTTGATCGCCATGCGGTCACTGGCGTCGAGACTGGAGCTGCGCTAGAGCCGTCAGAGAATCGCAACGGCAATGGTCATTGCGTGGGCCCACAGACGGAGAATCATGACGAAAATACTTGTCTTCGGGGGAGCGGGTTATATCGGAAGTCACACCTGCAAGCTTCTCGCGGCAAGGGGTTATGCCCCTGTAGTTTTTGACAATTTGAGCGAGGGGCACCGGGAGTTCGTCAAGTGGGGCGACCTGATCAAGGCGGACATACTCGACAGAGGCGCCGTCAATGAAGCTTTTCGCCAAGTCAAACCAGCGGCCGCGATTCACTTCGCCGCACTGGCTTATGTGGGCGAATCGGTGGTTGACCCGTCCAAGTATTATTTGAACAATGTGACCGGTTCGCTCAACATCGCGGACGGTTCCCGGCAGAACGGCTGTATTCCCATCGTTTTCTCCTCATCCTGCGCGACCTACGGGAATCCGGAAGTTCTCCCGATTACCGAAAGCACGCTCCAGATTCCCATCAACCCATATGGGCGAACCAAGCTCATGGCCGAGCAGATTCTCTCGGATTATGACAAAGCCTATGGACTGCGCGCAGTGTGCCTTCGGTATTTCAATGCCTGTGGCAGCGATCACGATCTGGAAGTTGGCGAACGTCACCGCGTGGAAACCCATCTAGTTCCCAGAGCGATTTTGTCAGCGCTCGGAAAGATCAACGACTTCAAGATTTTTGGCGGCGACTATGACACGTCCGACGGATCACCCGTGCGAGACTATGTTCACGTTCTCGATCTTGCCGAAGCACATTTGCTCGCAATCGAGCACTTGCTGAAGCATGGCCCGTCGGATCAGTTCAATATCGGAAGCGGCAGCGGAATTTCAGTTTTCGAGCTCATCGCGGCTCTGGAGAAAATTTTGGGGTACGGTGTTCCCCGCACCGTTGCAGGCAGACGCCCGGGGGATCCGCCGATATTGGTTGCCGAAACGTCGAAAGCAAAAGAAAAGCTCGGGTTTGCCACTCAGCATTCCGGGCTGGAGAACATCCTTAAGACCGCGCTTGCCTGGCACCGAAAGGAGTCCAGACTTGCGCCAGAGGCAATCAGAAAAGGTGCCCCTGCTCAGTCCTGATGCCATCAGTTTGCGTGGCTGGGGCATGCCATCACCGCACCAAAATTGCCTTAACGGAATAATAACCGCGCAAGCATAATGTGAATTGCGTTGTCCGGGAACATACGCTCTTGAAGCCTGATATTTTGGTTGAAACCCTTGCCGGTTTCTCAGACAAATCGAGGGACCGCTGCATGAACCATTCAAAAGTTCGCCAAAGGCTCAGCTCTTTGGCCATAATTGCTTGCGCTTCGTTTTTGGGCGCCTGCGCGTATGTTGACCAGATGAAAACAGAATCCGTCGGTCCAAAAGCCGATCATGGCCTTGCCGCATCCATGACGGCGGCGCGGCCTTATCAGGGCCGGCCAGTGGGCGCCGGCGCCTTGGTCAACAAGTATACGGGCGCCAAGCGCGTGTCCGCGCCAGTGACGAGATTGTCCGGCGGCCCTTACGTTTGCACCCCAAGCGGGTTCGGCAGAACAGCCCGCTGTTCGGTGCGGTAGAGTCATTCATCGTTTCTTTGAATCGCTGACTGTCTCTATGACGCGGTTCCCTGCTTTCCCTCCAATATTGATTAGAGTCCGAACCTTATGAAGGGCCTCACAGAGAGCCCAGTGGGGTTCATGCAACAGAGCCCATGAAACTCATCATTTCGCTGGAAAGTCCATCATCGCCAGTATTGGTGAAATACTGGAGAGCCCAATCCGCACCCGATAGCTGCGGCAAATACCACGCGGTATTGAACGTATCGCCGCAAATCCGAGCTTACACTCCCCGCTACCTTTGGGCGAGACTTCAATCATGCATTCTCCCATTAGAAGTATCCGCCCCGCAAGTGCCTCGCTATTCCACGAAGTCTGCTGAATGCAATGGTTTCAGCCTGGCAATTGTCGTGTGCAGCGAGTCGAGATGTTGCCGCATCGCTTCGATCGCAGCATCTGCATTGCCGCTATCGAGGTGCTGAACAACTGATTTGTGCTCCTCGATCACTTTTTCCATATGGCCTTTGACGGGGTTCGCCAAGTGGCGGACTCGGTCAAGATGCGTCTTGACGCTCAAGATAGTGTTCCAGATCCCTTCAAGATTCGCAGCATCCGCAAAGTTTCGGTGAAACAGCTCATCAGCGGTATGAAAGCTCCAGAGGTCGCCGCTTTTTGAATATTGCTGCTGCAGCTTGATGATCTTCTTTGCATTTGAAGATGCCTTGTCCGTCCAGTGTTTGGCTGCCTCTGCCAGCACTGCAAGCTCCAAGGCCACGCGGGCGAAGTGTCCCTCACGCACTTTCTGCAGGATAATGGGCGAAACGAAACTGCCGCGCTGCGGAAAAATGTCGATCAGCTTGTCTTCAGCAAGTCGTGTAAGGGCCACGCGGACGGGCGAGCGGGAAACATTGAACATGCCGCAGACCCGGTTTTCGCTGATAGCTTCGTTCGGACGAAACCCGCCAGAAATGATCGCTTCCCGCAGGCCTTGATAAATCTGGTCCGCTGCGGGCAGCTTCCTGTCAACGTGGCGCGAGAAGTCAATCTCTGCGGCGGGCGCCGGCCGATCTTCGGTTGTTTTGGTGTCCCTGTTCATCACTTCGGGCTTGCTCTTTGAAGACCTGTATACTAGTATGTAAACGTTTCGCTGCACAGTCAATCAAAAAACGCGAACGATCAATGGGAGATACTTGACATGAAAACAATGAAAGTAATCGCCGCTGCCCTGCTGCTTGGCACAATAGCCAGCGGCTCGGCCTTTGCCGCTGCAGATACCAAGGTGGCTTTGGTTCCTGGTGGCCCGCACCCCTATTTCGCCGCCTGGGAACAGGCAGGTAAAGATGCCATGAAAGACTTCAATCTCGGCGCCGGCGACTATCGCGTTCCCGCAAAGTGGGAACTGGCATTGCAGAGCACTTTGCTCGAAAGCCTCATTACCCAGGGCTACAACTCCTTCCTGATTTTCCCCGGCGACTCCGTCGGCACCAACAGTGTTGCAGCTGAAATCAAGGATGCTGGCGGCATGTCAATTGCAACGGCGGGCTGCCTCAAGGATCCAACCCCTGCCTTGTTCTGCATGGGCACCGATACCGGCAACTCTGCCTATCTCGGCACGAAGGAGCTCATCCGCGTCATGGGCGGCAGAGGCAAGATCGCCCATTTCACCGGCTTCCTTGTCGATCCAAACACACAGCTTCGCATTGATGCCGTGCAAAAGGCGGCCGATGAAAGCAATGGCGCGGTGACGGTTGTTCAAGTCATCGCCGACATTGATGCGCCCGAACCTGCAAACGAAAAAATCAACGCTTATCTCGCTGCCAATGCGGCGGGCGTTGACGGGATTGTCACAACTGCCTGGGTTCCAGCTGTCGTTGCGGCGCAAGCCCTCACCAAGATCGGCGACAAGCGCATCAAGATGGTCGGCATTGACCATGATGAAGTTGTGTTGAAAGCGGTGAAGGATGGTTTCGTTGACGGAACCATGCTGCAGAATCCCTATGGCCAGGGCTATATCGGCTCTTATGTGCTCGACAAGCTGCGCACAGGCTGCACCCTGAAGGAAGATGCGCCTTGGAAGTCAAATGCTTTGACCGCCAAGTTCGTTGACTCCGGCACAGTGTTTGTCGATGCCAAGCAGATCGATACCTATGTCGATGCCATGCGCGCCATTACCAAAACGGTTCTTGCCAATTTTGAAGGCAGTTACCTGAACTGCAAGTAAGGCTCTCTTCCTCCCTGTTGCAAAGAAGGCGGCTGTCATGCGTGACAGCCGCCACTTCATCAGACATGTTCAATGCTGAAGAGAATCATGAGCCAGTCTATCGCCGATCCTGCCCCTGCACTTGATATGCAAACACCCGCGCCGGGCCGTGCCTCCACGCTCATGCGAATTGTGCTGAGCAATGAATTTGGACTGGCCGTTTTGCTGGCGCTTACATTCCTTGTCTTCGCAAGCGTCTTGCCGGGCTTCTCCTCAAAATTCAGTCTTTTCACCATGGGCCGCCAGATCGGCATCGACACAATGATTGGCCTGGCCATGATGGCCGTCATCGTGACCGGGGGCCTTGATCTGTCTGTCGGCGCCATTGGCGTTTGCGCCGCCATGCTGTTTGGATTTCTCGCCCAGGCAATGGGTGTGCCCCTGATCCTGGCCGTGCCGCTTGCCATAGGCTTTGGCGCCGGGCTGGGATTCATCAATGGCACGGCCGTTGTCAGATCCGGCGTTCACAGCTTTATCATCACACTTGCCGGCATGAGCATTTTCTTCGGCGTGATGATTTTCCTCACCAAGGCCCAATCCTTTAATCAGCTGCCGCCCATTGTTCAAACTTTTGGAAAAATGAAGCTGGCAGGCGTCGTGTCGCCGCTGTTGATCATTTCACTGTTTGTATGTGCAGGGCTCAGCCTGTTTTACCGCTTTACGATCTTGGGGCGCTCAATGCTTGCTGCGGGGGCAAATCCGAAAGCGGCTGAGTTATCGGGCATTCGCACCGGGCGTGTCATTACGGCTTGCCATATGCTGACAGGAGGACTTGCCGCCCTTGCAGGTTTGATGTTGACCGCCCGCACAGGGGCGGCAATTCCTTCGATGGCAGGCCAGCTCGGACAAGATTGGCTGCTGCCCGCTTTTCTGGCCCCGGTCCTTGGCGGCACACTTTTGTCAGGCGGGCGCGTGTCCGTAGTTGGAACGCTTCTGGGCGCGGCTTTTGTGACCGTGATGACGAGCGGGCTGTTGTTGATGCGGGTCGGCGAATTCTGGATTCTCGCCTGCCTCGGCATCATGTTGCTGCTGGCTGTTTTGACAGACAAGGCCAGGCAAACAATCTTGCGCAGCAGGGGAATGGTCTGATGGCGGCGGGCAACTACACACGTGCGTTCGACAATGATTGGATCGGTCCGGGCCTCGTCAGTCTTGCTTCTGTTGTCGGCATTTCAATTTTTCAGCCGAGCTTTTTGTCGCCCTTCAACATATTCGTCCTGTTGTCAGCCATTTCCGTCAACATGGTCATTGCCCTCGGCCAGTTGGTGATCATTGCCATTGGGCAGATGAACCTCGCGCTGGGCGCTTTCGGCGGTCTTGTTGCAATCTCCTTTGTTGGTGTGATGGAGCTCTACGGCCTTTCCCCGCTTGCAGCGCTTCTTGTGGGACTTTCGATTGGAACATTGGCTGGCATGGCGAGCGGCTATGTGATTGCCCGCACCGGCATCTCGGCCTTCATCATCACACTTGCGGGTCTCCAGATTTTCAAAGGCATCAATCTTGGCATCACTGAAGCCCAGCCTTTTTATGGCGTTCCACAGAGCGTCAGGGACTTCGGCAATCTTCCCATGGCCGGGCCAATCCCCTGGCTCGTCGTGCCGATGATCCTCGCCAGCCTTGGCATATGGTATCTGCTTAACCGCTTGCGCATTGGCCGTTACATTTTGGCTGTCGGCAATAATCCGCACGCTGCCGAACTATCGGGCATAAACCAACGCGCAACGATCACTTGGGCCCACGCCATATCCGGGCTGCTGGCAGCTGTTGGCGGCATGATGCTGGTGGCCAAGCTGCAGATCGGCCAACCCACCATTGGTGATGATTGGCTGATCTCGTCGTTTGCCGCGCCTGTCATCGGCGGTGCCGTTCTCTCCGGCGGCCATGTGAGCGTTGCCGGCACATTCTTTGGTGTCGTCATTATCGCCATCATCACACAGGCCCTGGTGCTGTTCAACATCGACCCCTTTCTGGTGCAGGTGGTTCTGGGCGGACTCATTCTTTGGGCGGTCGGCATCAACCGGTGGCGGGAATTGCGCGTCGCCAAACTACAAGAAGAGGGCAAATGAAATGAGCGCTGCCCTTCAAGTCTCGCATGTCAGCAAGAGCTTTCCGGGTGTGAAGGCCCTGAGTGATGTCTCCATTACTTTTCAGGCGGGTTCTGTTCACGCGCTCCTTGGCGAGAATGGTGCGGGCAAATCAACCCTGATCAAGATCGTAACCGGCATCCATCATCAAGACCAGGGCGAGGTCATGATGCATGGCAAGCCGGTGCGCTTTGCCAATCCACGCCAGGCTGCCGCTGGCGGCCTGGGTGTAGTCCATCAGGAGCGCAACCTGATCAACCGTTTTTCGGTTGGCGAGAACATCATGCTCGATCGGCTGGGCACGCATGCCCTGTCATCGGTGGATTATCGCGATGTTCACAAGCAAGCGGAGCGCTGGTTGAAACTTCTGGAGCTTGACGTGGACCCGCGCATGCTGGTGTCGCGATTAAGCGTGGCCCAGATGCAGCTGGTGGAAATTGGCAAAGCGCTGTCGCTGCAATCGCGCGTCTTGCTGCTCGATGAGCCAACGGCATCCCTGACCCCCAATGAAACCACAGTTCTCTTCCGCATACTGCGCAAGCTGCGCGATGATGGCGTGGCCATTGGCTTTGTCAGCCACAAGCTGGAAGAGGTTTTCGAAATCTGCGACCGGGTCACCGTTTTGCGGGACGGACAAAACGCCTGCGATAGCGCTGATCTGAAAGCGCTCAACCGTGCCGCCGTAGTTCACATGATGATCGGGCGGGCGGAACGAATCGCCAAGCGGGATGCGCGGGCCAAGCGCGACGTCCAGCCCTATGTCGAACTCAAGTCCTTTGCCTCAGCCTATGGCCACAGGGACATTAACTTGAGTGTGCGCCCGGGCGAAATTGTCGGGCTCTACGGCCTTGTTGGCGCTGGCCGCAGTGAACTGGCCAAAGCCCTACTCGGCCATTCACCGCAAACGGGCGGCGAAGTGCTCGTCAAGGGTGAGGCAGTGGCGATACGTTCCGTGGCGCAGGCGCTGCATTCCCACGGCATGGGATATGTGAGTGAAGACCGCAAGCAGGAGGGCTTGATCCTTTTGCATTCGGTGCTGGCAAACAGTGGCATCACTGTCTGGCGCAAACTTGCGGCGCGGTTCGGGTTATTGAAGGACAAGACGGTTTCTGATCACGTCGGACCGGTCTTGCGCAAACTCGAATTGAAGACGCCTTCTCTCTACCAGACCATTGGCAACTTGTCGGGCGGCAACCAGCAAAAAGTGTCTGTTGCAAAGTGGATCGCCGCAGGCGTGAATTTTCTGATCATTGACGAGCCCTCGGTGGGTATCGACATCAAGACCAAAGCCTATCTGCATGACCTGATCCACGAACTCGCCAATGAAGGGACAGCCATTCTCCTCATCACCTCTGACATGCCGGAAATGGTTGACGTCGCTGACCGCATTCTGGTGATGGACGGCTATCAGATCAAAGGCGAAGTTGAAAACGACCGCAACTATGAGCGGGTGAGCAGGCAGATCATGGGTTTCATACATGGGCGCGAGGCGGCCTGATGCAGCTTCTGTCGCGCGCATCCCTGTCTCAGCTTCCGCCATATGTGCGCAAGCCGCGCGTTAACCTGACCAGCCTGGAAACGGGGATTGTCCATCTTGGCGTCGGCGCATTTCACCGGGCCCATCAAGCGGTTTACACCGATGATGTGATCCAGTCGGGGGATATGCGCTGGGGCACGATTGGCGCAAGTCTGAGGGCTGCCGACACAAGAGATGCGCTGCAGCCGCAGGACTGGCTTTATTCGGTCACAGAGGCAGACCAAACCGGGGAGCGCACGCGCATTGTCAGTTCCCTTCAGGGCCTGTGTGTTGCGCCTGAAGATCCTGCCTCCCTGCTCAACGCCATGTTGACGCCGTCTGTGAAAATCGTCTCGCTGACAGTGACGGAGAAAGGCTATTGCCATGATCCTGCAACCGGCAATTTGAACGAGGATCACCCGGACATCCGGCACGACGTTGCAAATCCGCAATGCCCACGCTCGGCGCCCGGCTTTATCGCGCGCGCCATAGACATGCGCCGTGAGCGCAACCTGCCGCCATTCACGGTGTTGTGCTGCGACAATCTCCCTTCAAACGGTCAAACCGCCGGAAATGTCGTCTCGCACATCGGCGCGCTGCAGAACCGCGATCTCGGCGCTTACATCAAGGATGCCATTGCCTTTCCGTCGACAATGGTTGACCGGATTGTCCCGGCAACGACAGAGGCAGACCGCGACAAGGCGGCTGCGTCATTGGGCATGCGCGACAACTGGCCGGTCTTGACGGAAGTCTTTTCCCAATGGGTTGTTGAGGACCGTTTCCCTACTGGCAGGCCGGATTGGGCCGCTACGTTTGTCTCAGACGTCAGCCCGTTTGAAACCATGAAGCTGCGGCTGCTGAACGGATCGCATTCCTGCATCGCCTATCTTGGCTATTTGTCAGGTTACGAGACCGTTGCCGATGCGATGCAGGATCAAGCTATCGCCGACTTTGTAAAGCGTTTCATGGATGCGGAGGCCACGCCAACTCTGTCCGTGCCGACAGGCACCGATGTGACGGGCTACAAGGCAGCTTTGATCAACCGCTTTCGCAATCCTTCATTGCGTCACCGCACGTGGCAAATCGCCATGGATGGTTCTCAAAAGTTGCCGCAGCGTTTTCTTGGCACGGTGCGTGACAGGTTGAAGGCCGGCGGCTCCATCACATGCCTTGCCATGGGCGTTGCTGCCTGGATGCGTTACGTGACGGGGATCGACGAAAAAACAAATCCAATCGATGTGCGTGATCCGCTGCGCGATGAATTGCGCAGGCGCACTGATGCTGCAGGGCTCGTTGCTGCGCAGCTCGCGCAAGCACTCTTCAATATCGAACAGATATTTGGCAGGGACCTCGCCACGAACGAAATCTTTGTGAACGCCGTGACGTCAGCGCTCGACAGTCTGATCAACAATGGCGCGCGCCAGACCCTGGCAAACCTGCAGAGGCAAGATCGATGAAACAAACATGGCGCTGGTTTGGCCCTGACGATCTCGTTTTGCTCTCCCACGTCAGACAGGCGGGCGCAACGGGCATCGTCAGCGCCCTGCATCACATGAACCGCGGACAGGCTTGGACCGATGATGAAGTGCAAAAGCGTAAAGCGCAGATTGAGGCGCAAGGGCTGACATGGGATGTTGTCGAAAGCATCGCTGTGCCGGAAAACATCAAGACCCGCAGCGGCAATTTCCGCGAGCAGATTGAAAACCACAAGGCCTCCATTCGCGCAATCAACCGCGCCGGGATCAAGATTGCCTGTTACAATTTTATGGCCATAACAGACTGGACCCGCACCGATTTGTTCTGGCCGCTGCCCAATGGCGGTTTAGCGCTGCGCTTCGATATGGTGGATTTCTGCGCCTATGATGTGCTGATCCTAAAACGGCGCAATGCGGAAGCTGACCATCCCGCCGGCAGAATTGCCGAGGCCAAAAAGCGCCTCGCAACTTGGCCCGAAAGTAAAGTCGCCGAACTTGAACGCAATCTGATTGATTGGGTGCCCGCGCGCGAAACCATCTACGACCGCGCAAGTTTCAGCAAGCAGCTTGATGCCTATCGGGAGATCGACGTTGAGGGTTTGCGGCAGAACCTGTTTGAGTTTGTCGGCGAGATCGCGCCCGTGGCTGAGGAGTGCGGCGTAAGCCTTGCCATCCATCCTGACGACCCGCCATTCCCGCTGTTTGGCCTGCCACGGGTAAACTCCACCGCTGATGACACGCGCAGGCTGCTCAAGGCTGTCGACATGCCGGCCAATGGCGTTACGCTGTGCACGGGGTCTTACGGCGCCAACCCCGGCAATGATGTGGTCGCCATGGCGAAGGAGTTTGCGCCGCGCATCCACTTTGCCCATCTGCGCAACACCACGCATGAAGCTGATGGCTCGTTCTATGAAGCAGAGCACCTTGATGGCGACACGGACATGGTGAGCGTGGTTGCCGCGTTGCTCGATGAGGAGGCACGCAGGAACAAGGAAGACCGGACAGACGCGCAAATTCGCATGCGCCCTGACCATGGCCATTTGATTGTCGATGACATCGGCAAAAAGGTGAACCCCGGCTATTCCTGCATCGGCCGCCTGAAAGGCCTTGCAGAATTGCGCGGCGTGATGCGCACAGTTGCCCAGTTTCGCGCCGGCAAAGTGAGATAGGCAAGACACATGGCCAAGATCATTCGCATTGAAGCCTTGATGGTGGACCTGGTGCCGAAGGTGAAGCGCACGGACGCGATCCAATCCTTTGTCAGTCAGGAGACTCCCATCGTCCGCATTTTTGATGCCGATGGCGGCATCGGCACGGGCTACACCTATACGATCGGAACGGGCGGGCCCTCCATCATGATGCTCTTGAAGCATACATTGGCGCCGGCGCTGATCGGTCGCGAAGCATCGGAGATAGAAAAGATCTGGCGCGACCTTCTGTTCCTCACGCATGCCACCTCCGTGGGGGCGATCACATCGCTGGCCTTGGCCGCCATCGACACCGCCCTTTGGGACCTGAAATGCCGCAAGGCCACCCAACCCTTGCACATCATGGCCGGTGGCGCGCAGTCAAGGATTCCACTTTATACCACCGAAGGCGGCTGGCTGCATCTTGAGACAGCGGCCTTGGTCGATGATGCAGTAAGGGCAAAGGAGCAGGGATTTGGCGGCGCCAAGGTGAAAATCGGGCGGCCCCATGTTTCTGAAGATGTGGCGCGGCTTGAAGCGGTGCGCAATGCGGTTGGTCCGACATTCGAAATAATGACCGACGCCAATCAGCGCTTCACAGTTGATGAAGCCATCCGCCGGGCCCGCTGCCTGACTCCGATAGATATTGCCTGGCTTGAAGAGCCCCTCACCGCTGATGACATTTCCGGCCATGTGCGTTTGTCGCAAAGCACGACGCTGCCGGTTGCCGTGGGTGAAAGCCTCTACAGTCATCTGCACTTCCGTGAGTACCTGCAGCTTGGCGCATGTTCGATTGTGCAGGTTGATGTGGCGCGCATTGGCGGCATTACGCCCTGGCTGAAAGTGGCGCATCTGGCGGAATGCTTCAACGTTCCGGTGTGCCCGCATTTCTTGATGGAGCTGCATGTGTCATTGTGTGCTGCCGTGCCAAATGCGCGCTGGGTTGAATACATCCCACAACTCGATTCCCTCACCGAAAAGCCGATGCGCATCGAAAATGGCCACGCCATTCCCTCGGACGATGCGGGCCTCGGCATCGCGTGGGATTTTGCGGCTATCAAACGGACAACTGTGGAAGGCTCGGCCTTTGTCATAGGATGAACGCAATGCTTAACGTTCAAACAAAACCCAAGATGAAAGCGTTCTTGCTTTTCGGTGAGAAGGACTTGCGCGCCCACGACCTCGATTTGCCCGCTCTCTCACCAGGGCATGTCATGCTCAAGGTGAAGCGCGCGGGCATTTGCGGCTCGGACATGCATTACTATTCGCATGGCAAAATTGGCAGCTTTGTTCCCAAACGCCCCTTTGTTCTGGGTCATGAATTTGCCGGCGAAGTTGTTAGTGCAGGTGATGGGGTCAGCTCTTCTTTGATTGGACAGCGGGTCACCGTTGATCCATCAATTCCATGCGGCCAATGCAAGTTCTGCCGTGGCGGCCGTTACAATCTTTGCCGCAGCATGCGGTTTTATGGTTCAGCCAGCTGCGACCCTCATATTGACGGCGGTTTTGCCGAATACACAATTGCGCCGTTTGCCAATTGCCTGATTGTGCCCGACAGCCTGGGTTGGGGCGAAGCGGCGATGATCGAACCGCTTTCAGTTGTCGTGCATGCCGCCCGCCGGGCTGGCGACATTGCAGGTCACCGGGTGCTCGTGACGGGCGGCGGCGCAATTGGCCAGTTGATGGCTTTGGTCGCGCGCAGCTTCGGTGCCTCACAGGTTGTGATGAGCGACATTGCCGAATATCCTCGCGGCCTTGCCGTGAAGCTTGGCGCGGACGCGTCGCTTAACAGCCGCGATGCGGATTTTGAGGACCAGGCTATTTCGCTGTCGCATGGCGGCTTTGATTTTGTGTTCGAGGCATCAGGCAGCGCCCAAGCCCTCGCACAGGCCATCGCCGTTGCAGAACGGGGGGCGACCATCGTTCAGGTAGGCACCCTGCCCACACCTGTCACCGCGCCTCTCAATTCCATCATGGCCAAGGAGTTGAATTTCATCGGCTCATTCCGTTTTGCCAATGTCTTTGCGACAGCCCTTGCGCTTGCTGTTTCCAAGCGGATCAACCTCCCGGCATTGATCAGCGCCGTGCTGCCATTGTCGGACATGCAAAAGGCCATGGACTTGGCAATCGGCAAACATGAAGTCGTGAAGATTCAGGTCGAGCCGTGAACGGCTCTCATCGCTAAACGCTAGAGCGCATCAGCATTTCACGGAAACGCAGATGCGCTCTACGTTACTTAATTGTCGCGTTGTCCTGTGCTTTTGATGATTCCATCAAAAGCGGAAACGCTATAAAGAAAATCCTCTCCATCAGAGTCGTGCGCGCTCATAAAGTTTCCCATCCGGCATTTTCTGCAGAAAGATATTGAGGTTCCGCATACTGGCGGCTTCCAACAGATTACGCACGCCTGGCCCGTCATGCAATGCGCGGTAATTTTCGATGCTTTCTTCCTTTATGCCGATCACCATGCCGATCTGGCGAATGCCCGGCTTGCCGCTCATTTCAGCTCATCCCCCGTCGGCGTGCGCCGCAACTGGGTGACAAATGGCATCTGGATGAAGTCGTCATCACCATCAAGGGCAAGCAGCATTGGCCCTCATCCTGAGCATGTCGAAGGATGGCGCGCAGTGGACAGCGAAGGCTATGTGTTGGATGCTCTGGTGCAAAGCCGCCGCGATACCGGTGCGGCGGTGCGGCTTTTGCGCAAGTTGATCCGTAAACAAGGACGGGTTCCGCGCGTTCTCGTCACTGACAAGCTGCGATCGCTGCACGACGAACCATGACGATGAGCTTTGAGCGCCGCCAGCACAAAGGGCTGAACAATCGCGCGGAGAACTCCCATCAACCGACGCGTCGACGAGAGCGGATCATGAAGCGTTTCAAATCAGCCCGCCATCTCCAGCGCTTTGTTTCCATTCACGACCCGATCGCAAACCTCTTCAATCTTCCCCGCAGCAGCATGACGGCAACCAACTATCGAGCCTTCCGAGCCGAAGCCATGAGCGTATGGTCACAGCTCGCCGGAACTACTCACGCAGCCTGAAACAACTGAGCCGGAACGCGCTTCTTCAGTTCCTGCTTCGCCAAGTTGACGATGCCCCCCAAGCATGCAGGATTTTAGACTGCAGATCGGTTGAGCACGCCTACCGCCGCCTCACTGCCTCATTAACTGTGGAGCCCGGGTCATCGCTCCTCGGGGTCGTAGGGCTTCATTAGACTCGCCGGCATCAGTGCACGCTTGGAACTGGCGATCATGGCAATTAGCGTTGCGACATATGGCAAAGCAAGGAAGAGCGGGTACGGGAGATCGGTGATGCCCGAAGTCTGCATTCGCAGCTGGAAGGCATCGACAGCACCGAAAAGGAAGGCCGCCAATGCACAGGCGACGGGATTCCACCTACCAAGAACCACGAGCGCGAGGCAAATCCATCCGCGCCCGGAGATGATGCCGAACGTGAACGAGCCGAAGACCGCTAGACTGAGATATGCGCCGGCCAGCGACGCGAAGGCGCCCGCAACAATCACAGCAATCGTCCTAGTCTGAATAACGTCTATCGCGGAACCGGCTGCCGCCTGTGGATTCTCGCCGACAGTCCGCAACGCCAACCCGAAGGGAGTTTTGGCCAGAACAACTGCCAGCATCGGCACGAGGATATAGGCGACGTAGGTCAGAGCATACTGATTGAATAGTGCTTGGCCAATCAGCGGTATTTCGGACAAAATGGGAATTGGGATCGTTGCGAAGTTGTCGATATGCGGCACACTGGCTCCGGCAAACATCAGCCGGTACGCATAGTAGACAAGACCAGTAAGGCTCATGGTGAGCCCAATTCCCGCAACAGTCTGATCGATCCGCATGTGGACGACCAGCACGGCCATCACCAGGCCGAGCAATGCTCCGGACAATATGGCCACAAACACCGCCAGCCAGAGCGATCCGCTGCTGGCGGCAGTTATGAAGCCAACGAAAGCACCGGCCAGCATCATCCCTTCGATTCCCAGATTCAGGACGCCTGAACGCTCCGAGACCATCTCTCCCAACGTGCCCAACAGAAGTGGGATAGCCAGCCTGATCGCTGCAGCGAAAAACCCAACATCGAAAATAACTTGGAAAACGGTCATTCGGCCGACCTCTTTGTGCCCCAGGAGACATGCAGCCTGTAGCGAGCGATCTGGGTAGCGATCAGGACCGCCAGCAACGTGATGCCTTGGACCGCATCCGCCAGGGAAGATGGTACGCCCAGCTGTCGCGACATCTCATCGCTTCCCGTCATTAAGCTTGCAAGAAAGAGCGCGGCGGGCGTTGCCGCCATGGGCGAAAGCCTAGCCAGCATTGCAACGATCAATCCAGCGTAGCCATAACCCGAGGAGATTGAGCCCATCACCTGGTACTGAATGCCGCCGACCTCTCCGGCGCCCGCGAGGCCCGCCAGTGCGCCGGAAATAAGTGCCGAGATCAGCACCGTCCGTTCGACACTGATCCTGGCATGGGTTGCGGCAACGGGATTGTCACCAACGACATCCATGGCAAAGCCGAAAGTCGTCTTGCGTAGCAGAACTGCAACAGCGATCATTGTTAGCACGGCCAGAAGAACGCCGAGATGAAGATGGGTTCCGCGCCAGAACGTGGGCCATTCCGCGGCGGGAAGGATGTCAGGGCTGTCAGCCCAACTGCTGATGGGGTCCTTCCATGGGCCGGACAAAAGGGCCATCATCAAGTAGACAATTATGAAGTTCAGCATCAAGGTGCTGACCACTTCATTTACCCGAAGTCGCGTCTTGAGAAATGCAGGAAAGACGGCCGTCAATCCGCCTGCCAGCATAGCCGATACGATCATCGCTGGAATGAGCAGGATAGTCGGAATTTGTACAACGGCTCCGAAAAACGCCGCAGCCATCGCGCCGGCCAGAAACTGACCCTCGCCGCCGATGTTCCAGAATTTGACGCGCAGCGCGACGATGGCGGCAAGACCCGTGAGCAGCAGCGGAGCGGCTCTGGCCAGGGTCTCGGTGATCGCAATCTTACCAATAAACGCAGCCTTGAACATAACGAAGAAGCCGGTGACGGGGTTTGCTCCCGCCAGTGCGATCAAAAATCCGGTAACCGCCATGCTGGCAAGGACGGCGACCACGCTGGCGAACCCCTCACGACCCGCCGATGGACCTCGGGCGACGAGATGTATTTTCATGCTGCGTCCCTCGCGTTGGCCGAACCGCTCATCGCTAGTCCCACCTCCGCGATGGTGAGGAATTCGCTAGCCTGATCGAGGACTATGGCGCCGTCGTAGATCACGGCGATGCGATCCGACAGCTGGAACAATTCATCAAGATCCTCTGATATCATCACGATGGCGCAGCCCTGTGTTTTGAGCTCTATCAACTGACGATGGATAAAACTTGCCGCCGCGACGTCGAGGCCGCGTGTGGGCTGGGCAATGATCAGCACGCGTGGCGAAAGGGCTATTTCACGAGCCACGATAGCCTTTTGCTGGTTCCCTCCCGAGAACAACGTCATCCGCGTTTTTGGGTCTGGCGGTCGAATGTCGTAGCGCCCGAACAAGCTTGTGGCGAATTGCGAGATCGCGGTCTGATTCAGCCATCCATGGCGTGAGAAGGGCGGCTGACGAAATCGGGAGAGCACCATGTTCTCTGCCGCACTCAGAGATCCCGCGAAACCCGCGCCGATCCTGTCTTCAGGAATATAGGCCACGCCGGTTTCGGGGCCGATTTCCGGGCCCGAAGCCCGAAATTCCTTACCGTCAGTTCTGACGACTCCAGCTGCGGCATGGCGAAGACCGGCCAACGTCTCGGCAAGACTGACTTGGCCGTTGCCCGACACACCGGCAATGCCGACGATTTCGCCTGACGAGACGGTCAGATCAAAAGCAGCAGGCCTGTGACCAGGCCGCCACTGGTCGACAAGCACCAATTCCTTCATTTCGAGCCGGGCCGAACCAGCTTGAGATGGCTGCCGCATAACCCGTTCTGGTTCGTGGCCGCACATCAGCGTAGCGAGTTGCGAGTTGGACAACTGGCCATCATTCTCCACCTCGGCTACTACAGCGCCGCCGCGCATGACGACAACGCGGCTGGTTACAGCACGAACGTCATTGAGCTTGTGACTGATCAAGACCACACCCAAGCCATCACTTGCCAACGCGCGGACGGCGTCAAACAGTCCTTCGCTTTCCGTCGGGGTCAGCACGGAAGTCGGCTCATCAAGGATCACGACGCGGCTCTCGCGGAACAGTACGCGTATGATATCGAGGCGCTGTTTTTCACCGACTGCCAAGTCCGCGACCAGACGTTCCGGACTGAGGTAGAGCCCGTAACGTGACCGGATCTCCTCCAGCCGCCTTATCGCAGCCTGCTTGTCCAGAAAACCGTTGCGCCCAGGCAAACCAGCGATCACGTTCTCAAGCACGGAGTGGCGGTCAACCACATGCGCATGCTGGTGAACCATCCCGATCCCGAAGGACATGGCATCAGCCGGCGATCCAATGTCGACGGTTTGCCCCTTGACCTTGATGCTGCCGGCATCTGGACGATAGAGCCCGAACGCCACGTTCATAAGTGTGGTTTTGCCCGCCCCATTTTCTCCCAGAAGCCCAATGATCTCGCCGCTACGAACCTGAAAATTCACGGAGTTATTGGCGATAACCTGGCCAAACTGCTTGGTTATTCCAGCTAGGTCCAGCAGAGGCACTCTTAATCTCGACATACCATGATTCTCCGAATTGATTACTCGGATTTCGGATCGCTTTCATCGTAGGGAACGACAAAACTTCCATTGGCAATGGCATTGGATTTCGCGGCGATTTCGGCCTTCACGTCATCCGGGATGCGGCTTTCAAACGTGCCGTAAGGCGCCAGATAGTTCACACCGTTCGCGATGTTCTCGAGCGTACTGTACCCAGATGCCTTGAACGACTTGGCTTCGACCGCCTCCGTTGCGGCTTTGAAAATCGGGTAGGGATCCCAGACCACGCTGGTGGCGACCGTGTTTGGACTGATCGATGATTGATCGGCGACGTTGCCTATTGCGATCATGTTGCGTTCGGCAGCAGCCTCGATGACACCAAGCCGTTCGGCGAAGACCACGTCGACGCCCTGTTCGGCCATTGCAATCGTCGACTCCTTGGCCTTTGGCGGATCGAAGAACGACCCGATAAGAGCGACCTTGAACACCACGGCAGGGTTGGCCTCCTTGGCGCCGGCACGAAACGCGTTCAGCAACGCATTGGTTGTCGGCAGACTCACCGCTGAAACAGCCCCGACTTTGCCGGACTTGGATAATTTGGCGGCGAGGAAGCCTGCCAGATAGGCCGGCTCGTTTATCTGACCATAGAACGTAGCAAAATTCGGATCGGTCGGCGGAAGAGCAGACGACATGACGAAGGCGACCGCAGGATAATCGCTGGCAACGCGGCGACAAATCTTTTCGGTCCCATATGCGTCACCAAAAATCATGTCTACTTTGTCTTCGCACCACTGCCCAAGCACGCGGGAATAGTCGGATGACTTCACAGCATCGGAGCTTTGATACTCATAGCCACGCTCCTCGGAGAGACGTTTCAGGGCTTGATGCATCTGCCACACGAATGGCTCCTCCAAGGGAGTTTCGTAGATTCCGCGGATGCGCAAGCCACTTGCATATGCTGAATGAACTGAACCTTTGCTGAATCCAAGCGCAACGGCGCCAGCTCCTAGGATAACTGCGCGGCGACCGATGTTCATTGAAATTCCTCCCCTTTTTGCGACATTCTATGAACCCTACATGAACAATCGATGCTTTGCAAGTCACTTGCAGATTTTGCAACGCACTTGACAGATCGGCAAAAATCTACAAACTAACTTTACGACAGCTGAGAGAGCTCCAATGCGAAAAGACAAGAAAGCGATACGTCTTTTTCTTCTTACCTACGGCGCAGAGTGTGTGGCGAAATCCATGTCGGTGCTTGGCGCGGATGAAACACCGCGATGGGTCCCTGTGGTTGGGATAGCGGTGGAAACAGAAATTGGATGGGTCGTTCTTGAAACGGGATTTTCCAGGAAGGCCCTGGAGGATGTCGACGCCTGCCGCACAATCTATGGCGACCCGCTTGGGGTTGATGCCCGGACGCGCCCCTGGGGAATTCCGGGGGAGCCGTTCGAGGCGGCGCTTCGTGAAATTGGACTGAAGGTATCCGACATAGCGCTAGCCGCCCTTAGTCACTTTCATATCGATCACACCGGCGGGCTGCCCCTCCTTGCCGCCGCTGGCGTTCCTGTGGTGGTTCAGAAACGCGAACTCGATTTCGCACTTAATGAGGGCAAGATCGAGCATGCCTGTTACGGACCTGACTATCTTGGGCATAACATCGATTGGCGTGTGATCGATGGCGACGCGGAAATAGCGCCAGGCATATGGGCCCTGTCGACGCCAGGTCATTCCCCCGGGCACATGTCCTACCGGGTTGAATTGCCGGAGACCGGGTCTTGGATTTTTGCGATTGACGCCGCCGACCTGGCCCAAAATCTGTTTGATCCCGTCGGCATCGGCTGGACCGCATTAGCTGAAGACGCTTCAAAAGTTCTGCCGTCAATTGAAAAGCTTCTTCGTGAAGCCAAGCGCCTTGATGCCAGACTGCTTCCTTGCCACGACCCTATTGTTTGGAAGGCCGTAGGCAATCCCAAAGGTGGCCATAGATAGGACTTTCAGTACTTGCCGGCCTTCGGCCGGGCGGGACCCAGGTCGTTGCAAACTAAACGGAGGATGCCTTGCCGAGTGAACTACAGTTGACAATCAGGGATATCCTGTCGCGTGCCGATGCGGAGGCGCCGGCGATCACAGCGCCCGACAAGTCGCCGCTCAGCTATGGGCAGTTATTCCAGCATGCGGATGATGTTGCTTCCCGACTGCGTGGCATGGGCGTCGGCCGCAACGACAGAGTGGCGATCATACTTCCGAACGGTCCCGAGATGGCGGTGGCGTTTCTCGCGTCGGCGCTGTGTGGGACAGCGGCGCCGCTCAATCCGGCCTATCGCAGGGAGGAGCTCGATTTCTACCTGAACGACCTCAATGCGAAGCTCATTATCGTAGACGCTGACGCACCCGGGCCGGCGGTCGAGGCTGCGGTTGCCAGGGGAATGGCGATCGTTCGCGTATCCTGCGGAACGCAGAGGACAGCTGGGCTCTTGGTGTCCGCTGATCTCGATGCGGCGGTGCCGCAGGCTGCCGTGGGCGACATATCGCCGGAAGACACCGCCATGGTGCTGCACACGTCGGGCACCACCTCGCGGCCCAAGATTGTGCCGCTGTCGCATCGCAACCTCACAGCGTCAGCCGGCCATATCGCAACCTCCTTGGCCCTGCGGGCTGACGATGTCTGCTTAAACATCATGCCGCTCTTCCATATCCACGGGCTGGTCGCAGCGGTTCTTTCGTCCTTGCGCGCCGGAGCCTCGGTCATCTGCACCCCGGGCTTCAACGCGCTGCGCTTCATGGCGTTGCTGAAAAGCGAGAACCCAACCTGGTACACGGCGGTACCCACCATGCATCAGGCGATCATCGAACGGGCAGCGCGCCAGCCCGAGGAGGCGATGAAGAATCGCATGCGCTTTGTCCGCTCAAGCTCGGCCTCCCTCCCACCCTCGGTCCTGGAAGAGGTCGAGAAGACTTTCGGCTGCACCGTGGTCGAAGCCTATGGAATGACCGAGGCGGCGCACCAGATGACCTCCAATCCGCTGGCCAAAGGGGAGCGCCGGCCGGGAACGGTTGGCCAGGCAGCCGGCCCGATGGTCAGCATCGCCGATGCATTCGGCAATTTCCTGCCGCCCAGCACCGAGGGCGAGATCGTCATCTGCGGACCCAACGTGACCGCCGGCTATGAGAACAACCCCGGCGCCGATGCCGCCGCGTTCTTCGAAGACCGCAATGCGAAGGCGCGCTGGTTCCGCACCGGCGATCTCGGCCGTTTCGATCAAGACGGTTACCTGACGGTCACCGGCCGCATTAAGGAAATGATCAACCGGGGCGGCGAAAAAGTCGCGCCTCGCGAGGTTGACGAGGTGCTGCTGCTGGCAAGCGGCGTGGTGCAGGCCGTCACTTTCGGCTATCCGCATCCCAAGCTTGGTGAAGAGGTGGCCGCAGCTGTCGTGCTTTCGCCGGGCACCGAGGCTACGGCCGAGAGCATACGTGCATTTGCGGCGGAACGGCTCGCGGCGTTCAAGGTGCCGCGCAAGATAATCATCGTCGACAAGGTTCCGACTGGCGCAACAGGAAAGATCCAGCGGATCGGTCTCGCTGCGCTTTTGGGCATAGGCTGAGCAGTAGGGCGGCACCCATGAAGATTTGCATCTACGGCGCCGGCGCGATCGGCGGATATCTCGGGGCCGCACTTGCCGGGGCCGGCTGCGAAGTCAGCCTGATCGCGCGCGGCGCGCATATGGAGGCCATCCGTCGAGACGGGCTTCGCCTGGTCAAAGGCAAAGAGGAGACGGTCCATCGTCTTGCCTGTACCGACCAGCCGCAGGATCTGGCGGCACAGGACTATGTGATCGTTGCGCTCAAGGCGCATCAAGTTCCGGCCGTCGCCCGGTCGATCGCTGCACTCCTGACGCCAGAAGGCAGCGTCGTCACCGCAGTCAACGGCCTGCCATGGTGGTACTTTTTCAAGGCCGGCGGCAAATTTGAAGGCAGACGGCTCGAAAGCGTCGATCCGGGCGGTGTCCAATGGCAAACGATCGGGCCTGAGCGGGCGATCGGCTGCGTCGTCTATCCGGCCTGCGAGATCACCGAACCCGGCGTCGTGACGCTGATCGAGGGCGACCGGTTTTCCCTGGGCGAGCCGTCAGGGGAGACGACCCCGCGCATCACGGCGCTCTCCGACGCCATGCGCAAGGGTGGCCTGAAGGCACCGGTCCGAGCACGCATTCGCGATGAGATCTGGATAAAACTATGGGGCAATCTGAGCTTCAATCCGATCTCTGCCCTGACGCTTGCGACACTCGAAACGATCTGCCGCGATGCCGGGACACGGGGCGTGGCGCGATCCATGATGCTGGAGGCGCAACGAATTGCGGAGCATTTCGGAGACAAATTCCCGATCGATGTCGACCGCCGTATTGCCGGCGCGGAGGCCGTCGGCGCGCACAAGACCTCAATGTTGCAGGACCTTGAGCGCGGCCGCCCCATGGAGATCGAGGCCCTCGCGGGCTCAGTGCAGGAACTGGGACTCATCGCGGGTCTCGAAACGCCGTCGATCGACCTTGTGCTCGCGCTGCTCCGTCTCAGGGCCAAGGCATCCGCTGCTGGCTGAATCGAAGGAATGGACGGGACAGTTTGGCCGCGCCTCATCGATTGCGAAATAGATTCTGGAGGGACCAACGTGACGCAGTGGATTCGTTTTTCTATGCGGTCGGGGGCAGGATTCGGCATCCTTGCCGACGATATCATTCATGTCCACGAAGGCGAAATGTTCGGAGCAAGCCAGCCAACTGGCGCCATGCTGCCGCTCGAATCGGTCGGGGTGGAAATGCCATGCGTACCGAGCAAGCTGATCGCGCTGTGGAACAATTCCCACGCCGTCGCAGCCGCGCAAAGCCTGGAGATTCCGCAAGACCCGCTGTTCTTCATCAAGCCGGCCAATTCCTATGCCGGCCAGGATGCGGTTGTCGAGCATTCGGCGTCGGTCGGCCGCATTCTATATGAGGGGGAACTCGGCGTCGTCATCGGCAAGCGGTGTCTCGATGCATCAATCGAAGAGGCGGAGGCGGCGATCTTCGGCTACACCTGCGTCAACGACCTGACCGCACTCGCATTCCTGCAGGCTGAGGCCGGTTTCACGCACTGGACGCGCGCCAAGGGGTTGGACGGCTTCGCGCCGTTCGGCCCGGTCATTGCGACCGGCATTGATCCTTCCGGGCTCACCATCCGCACGCGCGTCAACGGGCGCGAGCGCCAGTCCTATCTGGTGGCGGACCTGATCATGCAGCCAGATCGTCTGGTCAGCCTGATCTCACGGGGCATGACTCTCTTGCCAGGCGACCTGATCGCCTGTGGCACATCGACGGGGGTAGGCCCGCTGCCGAAAGATGGCGTGGTCGAAGTCGAGATCGAGGGGATCGGAGTTCTCAGGACGCGTTGCCGCCAGCCCGAATAGAGCACATCAGCATTTCACTGAAACGCAGTTGCGCTCCAAGTTATTGAATTGTCGCGTTGTCCTGTGCTTTTGATGATTCCATCAAAAGCGGAAACGCTTTAGCCCAGCGACCGGACGCTACGGCAACAAATTCGCGGCCTTCAGAAACGGTACTGCCAGAT
>JANNRN010000172.1:0-2336 GCA_031401375.1 Phyllobacteriaceae bacterium
AACTGCTGAAGGCTGCCACAGGTAATTGCCGTCTACGTCCTTCAGTTTGCGGATCGTCCCTTGCGTCTTGCGGTTCATCACCCAGGAGGCGTTCTGCCGGTAACCCGCCTTGACCGAAAACACCGTATCGACGAGCACGTCGGACGGATTTGAAGCCGGGAGTGCACCCGATACACCGGTCGCGGTATAGCCGAGATTGCCCCAGGTCCAGGACGTTTCCGCGACCGTCGGATAGTTGAGGAAACCGCGCGGCTTGTTGACGGCATCGCCATTGACGAAGGCCGCGCCTTCCTGTTCGGCAAATGCCGCCTCGACTTCCGCGGCGATCCAGCCATCGATGTCAACCGCCGCATCGTCAAGCAATGTCTGCGTCGCCGCAGGCATCGCATAGAGCTCCATGGCGGGAAACTGCAGTTCAGTGAGGGTCGGCGTCGCCGATTGCACGCGCGCACCGGCCTCCGCCGTCCAGCCGGAAGCAAAGCCGGTGAGCGAGAAGGGTTTGCGCAGCACCGATGCCGACATCTGGCGGACACTGGCAATGGCGCGGATCGGCGACAATTGGCTGAGGCGCTTGCCGATTTCCGCTTCGAGTTCGGTTGGCACGACGTAACCGCCCTCGGCCTGAATACCGGCGGAAAGCGCCTTGGCTTCCAGCTGCGCCAGTCCTTTTTCATCACCCCGGCGCACATACCCGTCAAAGGCGCGTTTGTGTTCATTTTCGTGCAGCGAGGTTTCGCGGCCAAGCTGCGGGCGCGCCTTTTTCAGATACATCTGGTCGATGGCGCGTTTCTGCTCGTCCATTGCCCGCGAGATGCGGTCAACTTTTTCCGTCGTCAGAATATCGGCGCTCATGCGCTTTTCAATCTGGCCGAGACGGTCGTCATTGACCTGCTTGAAGGCGTCGAAAGCCTCCATGAAGTCGTCAAAGGCGCCCGAAACATCGTCCGTGTTTTGCGCGGCTTTGAGTTCCGGTGCTGCCTTGTGTGCGGTTCCTGTCATGTCATGATCCTTTTTGCGTCAGTTCGTGTTGGAGGAGACTGGCGGCATCGCGCATGCGCTGTGCCAGACCTGTTGAGGAATTTGGCGCCGCGTCCCGCTTGTGCGCCACATCGTTAAAACCCTTGGCGATGACGCCGAGGGCTTCGCTTCGCGTCAGCCCGGCATCCCGCCTGAGCCAATGCTCGAATTGCCTCACGGTCGGAAAGCGCCGCGCGCTTTTGACCGCGTGAACCCTTGCGCCGGGCAGCATCGGGAAGGTCACCACCGAAATCTCCCACAAATCCGCTTCCAGGATCCGTCTGATGCCGGTGGCGCCCTCGCTCTTGGCGCGGATGGTGCGAAATCCGATGGATAGTCCGTCGAGCGCGCCTTCGCGCATCAGCTCCAGCGTTTCGCGCGCCTTGGCAACGCCGCTGGTCAACTTTCCCTTCACAAACAGGCCGCGCTCGTCCTCGCGAATGTCGAGCCAGGCGCCGATCGGCTCATTGGGGTCATGCTGGAAAAGCATGCGGATGCCGGCCGCGCCGCGCGTTCTCAGCGACTTTGCGAATGCGCCGCGCTCGACCCTGTCCTTTGCCAGATCAACCGCGCCGAACAGGCTCGCATAGCCGGAGAAAGTTCCGTCCTTGTCAACGGCGTCAAGCGAAAGGCCGGCGAACTTGGTTTCGTCCGGGCGTGTGGCAAAGGCATTCATCGGCTGTCATCCTTGTTGCCGGCGCGAAAGGCGGCGTCGGCAAAACGCCCCATGGCGCCCAGCGCCCACCAGGCGCACAGGCTTGCTGCGGCAGATCCGGTCAGCATCAGTTCGGCCTGTCCAAGGCTTTCGGCGACGCCGAGCCATGTGCCGATCTTCACGCCCGCGGCGCCGCCGAACACGAGGCCCGAGACCAATCCAATGGCAAAACGCGTAGCGGCTTCGCGCCTGCCTTTGGGTAACAGAAACGCGACGGAAATCGCCGACCCCGCCATCGCGCCGACAGTCTTTGCGCCCCAAAGCACCGCGCCTTCAGAAATTCCGCTCATGTGTTTCTCCGTTTGCAGGCTCGAAAAATGGTGTGGGAGTTTGGCGCGCCGCGCCGAAACACGCGCCCTATTTTGGGGGATACCCAAGCGCCTCGCGCTTCTCGTCGTCGGTGAGGAACCCGGCCTTGCCGAGCCGTTCCCATAGCGCGGTGCGGTCAACGGCCAGACCATCAACCTGATCAGCGTCATAGGTCAGGCGCAGATCTTCTTTCCAATGCGGGGCCAGCCAGTCGCCGAGCGCAGTCAGCGTGCGCGCCAGCAGCGGCAGCACCGTCAGCCGGTAGAAGGCGCGGTTTGCCTCCTGATAATTTGAA
>JANNRN010000173.1:0-8890 GCA_031401375.1 Phyllobacteriaceae bacterium
ATGTCGGTCCGGGCAGGGGCCGGGCGCTCGCCCCGAAGTCTGTTCCAGTACATGAACAGGTCTATGGTTGCTTGATTTTTCATCGAGGCCCGGTTCCGTGCATGCCTGTGTTTCAAAACGTGACGGACACCAGTCCCGGCACATCACTTATGTTCTGATAGAGCATGAGGCATGCCAGCATGGACCACAGAACAAGGCTATGCACAGGGCGCGGCCGTTAAGGTTAACAGAAGGTTGCGATTGTGCCGGACGACCTTGCGTGCAATGAAGGATGCACTATCCGAAACCGTTGGTTTCACAGCAAAAAATTTGGTTTGAGCTATCTTTCTTATCGAGGGCAGGTGGGCTCGGCGAGCCGTTCAGGGAAACTCCTTGGGCGGCTTTTTTCTTGTCGCCGTTAACGCTATGGTGTTGCGAGGAGTTTGATTGTTGACCCCGCTCATACCGCGTTCCCCGCAATCGCCACAGCGCGAGCCGCTCTTGTTTCTGCCTAAGTCCGTCACGCTGTTCCTGGGGCTGTGCGCCGGGTTGTACGTTTTGCAGAACTTCGTATTCACCCCTGATGTGAACTTGCTCGTATTGCTCAACGGGGCATTCATACCCGCGCGATACTCCAGTTCCATGCCCATGCCGGGTTCAGGCTTTTCACTGATTACCTCGCCTGTGACTTACTCACTGATGCATGGCAGTTTTGGTCACCTTGCCGTCAATATGATCTGGCTGGCGGCTTTCGGCGCGCCACTGGCTGAGCGGATCGGTACCAAGCGATTCGTGTTGTTCTGGGCATTCACGGCGATTTCTGCCGCCCTTTTGCATTATGCACTTCATGCTTCGAGCGGTCTGCCGCTTGTAGGCGCTTCAGGATCGATATCGGGCATGATGGGGGCTGCCGCACGGTTTGGCTTTCGGACCGAGGCTACTGCCGGTGCCAGAGTGCTGTCGGGAGAGCAGCTTTCACTTGGTGAGGCTGCCGCCAACCGCACGGTTCTGACATTTGTTGGGGTTTGGATGCTGGTGAACTTCATTTCGGGCATTGGATCGACGGGCGGATTGAACGATTCGGCGGGAATAGCCTGGGAGGCTCATATCGGTGGCTTCCTTGCCGGGTTCCTCGCAGTCTCCTTGTTCGACAGGGCAAGCAGGACCTGAATCGCCTTATCTCATTCTTGCATTAGGAGAAAAACGAGCGCAGCATATGCTTGGCGCTGCTTCCGGTGCCCCCGTCATGTGTCGGGCTGAAGCGGCCATTGCATGGTTCGAGGAGGAAGGCGATGACTGTAAGAGCTATCCTGAGCGAAAAGGGATATGACGTTGTGGCGCTGCGCCCCGACGTGATCGTGCGCGATGCGGTTGCCACCCTGAACAAGCACCGGATCGGGGCTATTGTGGTCACTGACGACAGTTCGCTTATCAAGGGGATTATTTCCGAGCGGGATGTGGTGCGTGCACTTGCCGAGGACGGCGCCAAATGTCTTGACCGGCCTGTCTCAGCTCTGATGACTGCCAACGTCAAAGTTTGCAGCGAAAACCATACGGTCAATGAAGTGATGGAAATCATGACGCGCGGCCGGTTTCGTCACTTGCCGGTCGAGCGCGATGGCAAACTCATCGGAGTGATCTCTATCGGTGACGTGGTCAAGCGGCGCATCGAAGAGGTGCAAAGAGAAGCGGAAGCGATCAGAAGCTATATCGCATCCGCCTGACCAGTCTCAATCGACCTATCAGTACGCAGCTGACCTGAGGCGAGCCACATCTTCGAGCTTGGCGATTGTTGCTTCGTAGCCGAGACGAATGCACTCGTCCGCCCGGTGAAATTCACTCAATCCAATGTGACCAAGCTTGGGATGAACCGAAAGATCAGGCGGGTCTCCGGCAAGCCTGGCTCGGGCGATGCGATCCTGAATGATGTTGAATGCCTCAACCATGACCCCTGAAATACCCATGCGCGATCCGCGGTCAGATTCGACGCGATCAGCATCCCTTTGGCTATCTGCCGGGGTCGACACGCCGGCATCATGCTTGACGACAGCCGCGCGGCCAAAATGATCATAGTGGAGATTGACGGCGATAACGCGCGCCTCTTCATGTGCCCGGCATACCGAAACCGGCACAGGATTTACCAGGGCGCCGTCCACGAGAAGCCGGTTGTTGCATTTGACCGGTTCAAAGACGCCGGGCAGGGCGTAGGACGCGCGCATGGCATTGATGAGAGAACCGCTGGAAAGCCAGATTTCGTGGCCGGTCCTGATTTCTGCGGCAACGCAGACAAACGGCTTGCTGAGATCACCGAATGAAAACCGGCCCAAATGTTCGGTGAGCTTTTGCGTGAGTTTCAAGCCACTTAACAGGCCGTTTCCGCCGATCTGAAAATCAAGCAGCCCAAAGACCCGGCGTTTGGTCAGTGAACGCGCAAATTCCTCAAGCTCGTCCAGCTTGCCGGCAAGGTGACAACCGCCGACCAGCGCTCCGATTGATGTCCCGGCGATCATGCGGATGGGCACGTCAGCTTCGACAAGCGCACGAATGACGCCGATGTGGGCCCAACCCCGGGCTGCGCCTCCGCCGAGTGCAAGCGCGACGCCGCGTTCCTCTGCGGGATCAACGATGTTGTCTGAATGCAAAGCAGCGCCAGTTCCAGCTGCGATTTCCGCGGGTTGGATTTCCATGCTGACAGCGTCCGCGATTTGTAGCCGTCCTTTACGCGTGGCCCACTCGAGCAACTCAACCTCCTGCTTGGCGCTTACCTTGCCATGTTTCAGTATCGAAATGATGAATCAACACCCGTTTGGGTTACATGCCGACGCAATAAGGTTCATCAACCCTGAATCAGGGCTTGCTCAGCAAGATTTGTCCATCAGTTATTGAAACCCGGCGGTAGAAGCAGGAGCGCCGCCCGGTGTGACACGTGATGTTTTCCCCGGCAATTTCCACTTTCAACCAGACGGCGTCCTGATCGCAATCGGTGCGGATTTCCCTGACGAATTGAAAGTTGCCGGAACTCTCGCCTTTTTTCCAAAGTTCTTGGCGTGAGCGTGACCAGTAATGCGCAATGCCGGTCTCAAGCGTGAGCCGCAGCGCCTCTTCGTTCATGTGAGCAACCATGAGAAGCTGACCGTCTGAAGCATCCGTGACCACCGCGGTGATCAAACCGGCTATGTCAAATCGCGGCGTGAATTTTCCGCCTTCTTCGATCTCGTGTTTATCTGTTGAGGGGGGGTGAAACTTCATGATCGGTCCTTGATGAAGGACCGGCCACGGGTCAGCCCTTGATAAGTGACATAAAGCGCACTTGTTCGTGCGGATTGTCAATGAATCCGCCGGTGAAGTGGGTGGTGATTGTCGTTGATCCAGCCAACTTGATGCCACGCATTGCCATGCACATGTGCTCTGCCGACAACATGACCGCAACGCCGCGCGGATTGAGAACATCCTGAATACAGTCGGCAATTTGGGCAGTCATCGTCTCTTGAGTTTGGAGGCGGCGCGCAAAAATGTGGACGACGCGGGCGATCTTGGAAAGACCAACCACCTTGCCGTCCGGCAAATAGGCGACATGGGCTTTGCCAATGATCGGGACGACGTGATGTTCGCAATGTGAATGAAAGGTGATGTCCTTGACAAGAACCATGTCGCTATAGCCGGCGACTTCTTCAAATGTACGGCCGAGTTCTTCCGCCGGGTCTTCGCCGTACCCGGAAAACATCTCCGAATAGGCTTTGACCATGCGGGCAGGCGTGTCGATCAACCCTTCGCGCTGAGGATTATCGCCGGTCCAGCGCAACAGGACGCGCACGGCGTCCTCCGCTTCTTCGCGGGTGGGGCGGACAATCTCGGAAGTGCGGGCATGCGGGTCGACCATACCGGTCGTGGAGGGGTTGTTCACAAAGGCGTCCATCAGGCGTCTCCCGTAGTTCCTCTCTGATACGGAGGAACGAGTTAAACGGACCACGCCGGTTTCAATTTGAAAGGACGGCGAATGTTCGGTTCCGAATCTGGCGCAGCGATCGATGGCCTTGTGGCAAACCCGGACTGGTTCCTATATAGTGGATTGCAACTCTATTTGTAGCACCTCAATGCGGCATTTTTTGTGATCATGCCGTCAGGGATTGCCCATTACGATGATCAGCGACGTGTATAATGCCAAAATCCTCGACTTTGCGGGCAATATTCCCCGTATTGGCAGGCTGAACAATCCAGACGCCACCGCCACCGCCCATGCCAGGCTGTGTGGCTCAACGGTGACCGTCGATATCAAAATGGCGGAAGACGTTGTCACCGAGTTTGCGCATGACGTGAAGGCCTGTGCGCTCGGACAGGCCTCCTCTTCGATCATGGCCCGCCACGTCGTTGGCGCGCATGCGGGTGAGTTGCGCCGGGTAAGGGAACAGATGCACGCAATGTTGAAAGACAATGGCGCGCCACCCGAGGGCAAGTTTGAGGAGTTGAAATTCCTGGAGCCTGTCCGGGATTTCAAGGCCCGTCACGCCTCGACCTTGCTGACATTTGACGCCGTGGTGGACGCGATTGATCAGGTGGAGAAAAAGCGTGCCAATGCCGCGGCCTGAAGACGTCTGATGAGCCAAGGGCACTCCCACAACAAAGGCCGGACGCGCAACTATTCCGGCTTCTACCGCAAGACACCCGGCAGACTGTTCGGGATGGGTTTTGTCCGGCTCTATCAACTGACATTGTCGGGCTTCATCGGCAATTCCTGCCGCCACCTGCCGACCTGCTCGGAATATGCCTATGAAGCGATAGCCCGCCACGGGTTATGGCCGGGCGGCTGGATGGGATTGTTCAGGTTGATGCGATGCGGGCCGTTCGGAAGCCACGGGCTTGATCCGGTGCCCGAGCGCCTTGATCTCTCACTCAAATGGTACGCGCCATGGCGATACTGGCGACCCTCTGGCCCTGTACAAGTTCACTCAAACAGGGCGTCTTGACCAGAATTTGCCGGATTGACTGTTTCCGGGGTTTACCGTCACACATTTCGAGGCTAAATCGCCGTCGCGCCGCAAGGCAGCACATCCCACCCGCGTTCGTATGCGGGACTGGATAATGGAGCAGAACATGACACAGGTTTCCCTGACATTTCCTGACGGATCCACCCGCGACTATGATGCGGCAATCACCGGTTCCGGATTGGCGGAGAGCATTTCCAAATCACTCGCCAAGAAAGCGGTCGCCTATGTGCTGAACGGCGAAGTGCGGGATCTTTGCGATCCGATCGGCAATTCCGGCAGGCTGGAAATCATGATGCGCGAAGATCCCCGCGCGTTGGAGTTGATCAGGCATGACTGCGCGCATGTGATGGCGGAAGCGGTGCAGGAATTGTTTCCGGGAACACAGGTGACGATCGGGCCCGTCATCGAGAACGGATTCTACTACGACTTTGCCCGAAACGCGCCATTCACGCCGGAAGACCTGCCAGTCATTGAAAAGAAGATGCGCGAGATCATTGCGCGCAACAAGCCGTTCACCAAACAAGTGTGGTCGCGTGAAAAGGCCAAACAGGTATTCGGCGAGAAAGGCGAGGCTTACAAGGTCGAGCTGGTCGATACGATCAAATCTGGCGAAGACTTGAAAATCTACGCGCAAGGCGACTGGTTTGACCTATGCCGCGGCCCGCACATGGCCTCGACCGGGCAGATTGGCAATGCTTTCAAGCTGATGAAGGTGGCGGGGGCCTATTGGCGCGGTGATTCCAACAATCCGATGCTGTCGCGCATCTACGCAACGGCTTGGCACACGCAGGAAGAGCTCGACAACTATCTGAATATGCTCGAGGAGGCGGAAAAACGCGATCATCGCAAACTTGGCCGGGAAATGGACTTGTTTCACTTTCAGGAAGAAGGCCCGGGCGTCGTCTTTTGGCATGCCAAGGGCTGGCGCATGTTTCAGAACCTCGTCTCCTACATGCGCCGCCGGCTGGACGAGCAGGGCTACCAGGAAGTGAATGCGCCACAGGTGTTGGACAAGTCACTTTGGGAGATTTCAGGCCATTGGGGCTGGTACAAGGAGAATATGTTCAAGGTTCAGTCGGCAGGTGATGATACCGAAGACGAACGTATTTTTGCATTGAAACCGATGAACTGCCCGGGTCACGTGCTGATATTCAAGCATGGTCTCAAATCCTACCGGGACCTTCCGATTAAGATGGCGGAATTTGGCAACGTGCATCGCTACGAGCCGTCCGGCGCGCTGCATGGATTGATGCGCGTGCGTGGTTTCACGCAAGACGACGCTCATATTTTCTGCACGGAAGAGCAACTGGCGGCGGAATGCCTGAGGATCAACGACCTGATTCTCTCCACCTATGCCGACTTCGGCTTTTCCGGAATTACCGTCAAGCTTTCGACACGGCCGGAAAAACGGGTCGGTTCCGACGAGAACTGGGACCATGCCGAAGAGATCATGGGCAATGTTCTAAAGCAGATAGAGGCGCAATCGGGCGGCGCCATCAAGACGATGATCAATCCGGGTGAGGGCGCGTTTTATGGCCCGAAATTTGAATATGTGCTGCGCGATGCGATCGGACGCGACTGGCAGTGCGGGACGACACAGGTGGATTTCAATCTGCCAGAGCGTTTTGGCGCCTTCTACATCGACAATGAATCCAACAAGAAGCAGCCAGTCATGGTGCACCGGGCAATTTGCGGATCGATGGAGCGGTTCCTGGGCATCTTGATCGAGAATTACGCCGGCAATTTGCCGCTCTGGTTCGCGCCGATACAGGTTGTCGTTGCGACAATCACTTCTGATGCGGATAACTACGGACAGGAAGTCGCCAATCTCCTCAAGAAGGCCGGACTTCATGTGGAGACTGATTTTCGCAACGAAAAGATCAACTACAAGGTCCGCGAACACTCGCTGGCCAAAATTCCGGTCATGTTGATTTGCGGGAAACGTGAGGCGGAAGAGCGCATGGTCAACGTGCGCAGGTTTGGCTCACGCGAACAAAGCGAGATGACACTTGAAGCCGCCTTGGCCACACTCGTTGACGAAGCCAGAACCCCTGATCGGGTCAGGGCGGGCTGACACTAAAGCGTGCCGGCCCGCGCCCGGGGTTTGCGGGCCATCTTCATGCGTCTGTCATGGAATCTGCTGCATAATGGTGGAGACGTCAGGCATGGGGGCGCAAAGTGCAATTCCACGAATTCTCTTATTCCAATCCAGATCAGCCGCGCCTCAAACAATGGGTGATCCGGCTGGTTGAAGGCATGTCAGGGCGGGACCAGTACTTCCGGCTCTATGATATCTGGCGGCGCGACATCGTGCCCTCTGGTGATCGCGTGTTCAGCCGTATGCTTGACCTTATCGATATCCGGCTCAATGTGGCTGATTGCTGGCCGCCGGAACGTCTGCCTTCAGGTCCGTTGGTGATCATTGCCAATCATCCGTTCGGAATCGGTGACGGCGTTGCAATCCTTGCGCTTGCCGAGCGAATAGGGCGGCCGTTCAAGGTTCTGATCAACAACGATCTTTTGAAGATCTCCGAGATGCAGCCCTATGCTCTTCCCATCTCTTTTGATGAGACCAAGGACGCGGTCGCGCTTAACCTTAAGACCAAACGAGAGGCGGTTCGGCTGCTCAAGCAGGGCTATGTGATTGTGGTCTTTCCGGCGGGCGGCGTGGCGACTTCTGAACGCGCTTTTGGCCCGGCAAAGGACCTGCCGTGGAAAATGTTTCCCGCGCGCCTGATTCAGGCTGCCCAAGCCTCAGTCATTCCCATGCATTTTGCCGGGCAGAACGGACGGATTTTTCACATTGCCAGCAAGATATCGGTGACCCTGCGGCTTTCGCTGCTCGTGCGCGAATTCAAGCGCCTGAGCGGCAAGACGATCGGGGTGAAAATTGGAAACATCCTGCCTTGGGCGCAATTGGCTCCATTGAGTGACAGGAAAGAACTTCTGCAACTCCTGTATGACTCGGTGTTCGGGTTGGAACAAGCCCCGGAATTGGCGCGAAAACGGCTGGTCAGCCTCAGGCGGTTGCGGCGTTAGAGTCCGTTTGACAACTTCAATGCACAATTCTTCGGATGAGCAAACTGCTCATTGCAGCATATATCATCGCCTCTGAGACATCCATTCTGGCTTCATAATCGCGCACCAGACGCCTGTAGCGGGTGAACCATCCGAAGGTTCGCTCGACAACCCACCGTCGCGGCAGGATTTGGAAGCCTTCGTCCACGCGGCGGACAATCTCGACAGTGAACTTGAGAAACTCCGCCTTTTCAAGCAGTTGCCGGCGATCATAGGCTCCGTCGGCAAACAGATGCTTGATGCCCGGCCAGCGTTTGCGCAGCGCGTCAAGTATGGCTTGTGCGCCCGCGCTGTCGGCGATGTCGGCGGTGGTCAAATTGACCATCAAGAGACGCCCGCTGGTGTCTACGGCGATGTGGCGCTTGCGGCCGACAATCTTCTTGCCGCCGTCAAAACCGCGCGCACCGCCCGGCGCGGGCGCCTTGACCGACTGGCTGTCGACCACCGCCGCGCTGGGCGGCTCTTTGCGTCCGGTCCGCTCACGGTCGATCATCAAGGCAACATCATGTATCGTCTGGAACAGCAAGCGCCGGACAAACCGCCGGAACCACCAATACACCGTCTGCCAGGGCGCAAAGTGAGCCGGCAGCATCCGCCACTCGCAGCCCGAACGCACCATGTATCTGATTGCATTCAGAATTTCCCGCAAATCCGTCTGCCTGCGGCGGCCCGTGGCGCTGGCGGGCGGCAGCAAAGGCTCCATCGCAAACCATTCCTCATCGGTCAGGTCGCTCGGATAGCGTTTCGTTTTCTTCTCAATGGCGGCCATCCGCCCACGGTTTTCTGGTGTCCACATGAAAAGCGTGAATCATAAACCTAAATCAAACGCAAGTTGTCAAACAGACTCT
>JANNRN010000174.1:0-3093 GCA_031401375.1 Phyllobacteriaceae bacterium
CGCGCACATGAGAACGATGGCGACATATTCGCCAAGGAAAAACAGAAGGAAGGGCGTTGAGGAATACTCAATCATGTGACCGGCGACGAGCTCAGACTCCGCTTCCACCAGATCAAACGGCGGGCGGTTGGTTTCAGCCAGAGCCGAGATGAAAAAGATCACGAACATCGGGAAAAGGCCGAGCCAATGCCAGTCGAGCAGGGTGTTTGGCAAGCCAAGGCGCGTGCCGAGACCATCCTGTTGCGACAGCACGATGTCGGTCAGGTTCAGCGAACCCACACACAAAAGCACGGTGATGATCACGAAGCCGATGGAGACTTCGTAGGAGACCATCTGTGCCGCCGAGCGCAATGCGCCGAGGAACGGATATTTTGAGTTCGACGCCCAGCCGCCCATGATAACGCCGTAGACTTCGAGCGAGGAAATGGCAAAAACATAGAGAATGCCGACATTGACATTGGCGACCGCCCAACCCTCGCTGACCGGAATGACCGCCCATGCCGCCATGGAAAGCACGGCGGCGACCAGCGGCGCTAGGAGGAATACGCCTTTGTTGGCGCCCGACGGAATGATCGGCTCCTTGAATACGAACTTCAGAAGATCGGCGAAGGACTGCAGCAGCCCGAACGGCCCGACGACGTTCGGACCGCGGCGAAGCTGCACGGCGGCCCAGATTTTGCGGTCGGCCAGAAGAATGAAGGCGACGAAAATCAACAGGGCGACCAGCGTCACCAGCGACTTCAAAAGGATAATCAGCGCGGGCAGGATATAGAAATCGAAAAAGCCATCCATGGTTTTACTCTGCCGCCTGTTTGAAGCCGCCCGCCGCCAGCGCGGAGCACTCGGCCATGACGGCGGAGGCGCGGGCGATCGGATTGGTGAGATAAAAGTCTTTGACCGGAGAAGCGAACGCCGCCTTGCCAAGCCTTCCGCCAAGTTTTGCAGCGTTCGCAACGCCGGCGATGGAGCCGGGCTTGACTTGATCGATGGCGGCAAAATGCGGGAACTCGGCATAGAGCGCCGCGCGAAGCGCGCTCAGTGAGTCAAACGGCAGCCGCTGGCCCAAAACATCGGAGAGCGCGCGAAGGATCGCCCAGTCTTCCTTGGCCTCGCCCGGGGCAAAGCCGGCGCGATTGGCCATTTGCACCCGGCCTTCGGTATTGACATAGGTGCCCGACTTTTCGGTATAGGCTGCGGCGGGCAGGATGACATCGGCGCGGTGCGCGCCGTTGTCGCCATGGGTGCCGATATAGACGGTGAACGCATCGCCAATTGCCTGCATGTCGATCTCGTCGGCGCCCAGCAGGAACAGCACATCCATCGCGCCCATCATGCCCTTCGCATCCTTGCCGCCCTCGCCCGGCACGAAGCCGAGATCGAGCCCGCCAACGCGTGAGGCGGCGGTATGGAGAACGGCAAAGCCGTTCCATTCGTGCGAGACGGCTTTCACGTCAATTGCCAGTTTTGCGGCAAGGCCAAGCACCGCCGCGCCGCCTGCGCCAGTCAAAGCGCCCTGCCCGACGATGATCAGCGGCTTCTTGGCGGCCTTGAGCGTCTTGAAGAATTTGCCATTGCCATCGGCCAAATCCTTGAGCGTCTCCGCGCCAGCGCCGAGCAATTCATAATCATAGCGCAGCTCGCCGCCTTCACCGATGACGCCAATCGGCATGCCGTTCGCACGCCATGCCTTGCGGATGCGTGCGTTGAGTACGGCAGCTTCCACGCGCGGGTTGGAACCGATGATGAGCAGCGCATCGGCCTCTTCAATATGTTCGATGCCCGAATTGAAAATGTAGGAGGCGCGTCCGAGTGACGGATCAAGCGCGGCGCCATCCTGACGGCAGTCAATGTTGTGCGAGCCGAGTTTGTCCATCAGCGATTTGAGCGCGTACATGTCTTCGACCGATGCCAGATCGCCGGCAATGGCGCCGATCCTGTCGCCGCTGGTCTTGGCGACAGCCTTGGCAATGGCGTCAAAGGCTTCCGGCCAAGTCGCCGGTTTCAGGCTCTTGCCCCTGCGCACATAAGGCCGGTCGAGGCGCTGCGTCTTCAAGCCATCCCAGATGAACCGGGTCTTGTCGGAAATCCATTCCTCATTCACCGCCTCATTGATGCGCGGCAGGATGCGCATGACTTCGCGGCCGCGCGTATCAACGCGAATCGCCGAACCGACGGCATCCATGACATCTATCGACTCGGTCTTGTTGAGTTCCCACGGTCGCGCTTCGAACGCGTAGGGCCGGGAGGTCAAGGCGCCAACCGGACAGAGATCGATGACATTGCCCTGCAATTCGGAGGTCATTGCCTGTTCGAGATAGGTGGTGATTTCGGCATCCTCGCCGCGGCCCAAAAGCCCAAGCTCGGTGACACCGGCAACTTCCGTGGAAAAGCGGACGCAGCGTGTGCAATGGATGCAGCGTGTCATCACGGTTTTGACGAGCGGGCCGATATACTTGTCCTCGACGGCGCGCTTGTTTTCCTGATAGCGGGTCGAGTCGCCGCCAAAGGCCATGGCCTGATCCTGCAGGTCGCATTCGCCGCCCTGATCGCAGATCGGGCAATCGAGCGGATGGTTGATGAGGAGAAACTCCATCACCCCTTCGCGCGCCTTCTTGACCATCGGCGTATTGGTGAACATTTCCGGCAGTTCGCCGTTGGGACCCGGGCGCAGATCGCGCACGCCCATGGCGCAGGACGCCGCCGGCTTTGGCGGTCCGCCTTTGACTTCGACAAGGCACATGCGGCAATTGCCGGCGACCGAAAGGCGCTCATGGAAGCAAAAGCGCGGCACTTCCGCGCCCGCCGCTTCAGCCGCCTGCAACAGCGTGTAGTGGTCGGGAACCTCCACCTCGATGCCGTCAACTTTCAGTTTTGCCATGGCCTATTTCTTCCCGCGCGTTCCGGCTGCAAGGCGCGCAGCCTGTCCGGTCCAGTCATCCTTGAGGATGCGGCCGTTCAATTTCAGTTCGTCGTCCACGCGGCGGATATCGGCCTGCGACCACCCGGCGATCTGCGCCATTGTCAAGATGCCGCGTTTGTTCAGGACTTCTTCAAGCCTTGGACCAATACCGGGGATGAGTTTGAGGTCGTCCG
>JANNRN010000175.1:0-2046 GCA_031401375.1 Phyllobacteriaceae bacterium
TCTCTCGAACGCCGTGAAGTTCACCCCGGACAATGGCAGAATTACACTGACCTCGGAAAATGAGGCGGGCTGCCTCGTCATGCGCGTCGCCGATACGGGAATTGGCATTTCGCCCGAAGATCTGGAACTGATCGGGCAACCATTCTTTCAGGTGCAGAATGATTACACGCGCTCCTTTGAAGGCACTGGCCTTGGGCTTTCGCTCGTGCGCGGCCTCGTCGAACTGCACGCGGGCGGGCTGAGTATTGAAAGCGAAGTCGGGGCCGGAACGTCCGTGACTGTGCGGTTGCCCCTTAAAGGGCCGGCAGCGCATTCAAAGCGTGGCGCGCTGACGCGGCTAAACCAGCAACGCGCCAATGCCGAGCTGACTGGCCCGGCGGAACAAGTTTCAATTGCAGAAGGAGCGGGACATGAGCCGGCAATCCGCAAGACGGCCTAAGAAGGCCTCAAACCTTGAGCTTTATGCAGGTCTGGCGGCCCAGCGCGCCGGTGCCTTCGTTTCGGAGAACAGAGCACTGGTGGGCGGCACTACGGCGTTCGCGGTGACAATGTTCTTCATCGCTTCCAATGCGCTATGGTATCAACCGAACGCTCACCGCGATGCGTTCTTCCAAACTCGCCCGCTTGAGGCTTACAAAGCTCCGGTTTTCCCCCAAAAAAACTCAAAACTAGAAAAGACGCCCGGTGGCAGGGAAGACCTGTTTCGGGTGGTCGAGGACGATGCGCCGGGATCAGATCCCGTGGTGCGTGACATCCAGGCCGCGCTGCGGCAGATCGCGATCTATGACGGGACGGTTGACGGAATTGCCGGACCGAGGACCTTGGCCGCCATCCGTGAATTTCAGCAGCGAGCGGGCATGGAGCCGACCGGCAAGGTCGGAGCTCCTTTGCTTGACGCCATCCTGACCGCCTCGGTGCCGGTTCCGGCGGTGAAGTCGATGGCCGCTTCCAGGTCTTCCGGCGATGGCAAAACCGGCGGGCTTGATGCCAAACAAATCATGCAGATACAGGCAGCCTTGAGAAAACACGGCCATGACCAGGTTGAACCCGATGGCATTGCCGGATCCAAAACCACTGACGCGATCAAGGCGTTCCAGGCCAAATACAAGCTCAAGGTCACCGCGCAAGCGGATGAATCCTTGCTGCGCGCCATGATAAGGGCGGGCTGGATCAAGGGCTGAAGCGCAGGACCTGCGGACCATGCGCGTTACCTCTGAATTCTGGGTCGCGGCCCTGATCCGGCGGATTTCCGGTGCGGGTGGCTATGCGGTCATTGCGAAAAAAGGCGCGGCCGAGGCAGGGAGCATCTTCGTCACTGTGCGGCGGCCCGGCGGCGCAGTCGAACTTTTCGGTCCCGCGCCGCAGACGGTCTACGACAGTTCAAAACCGGAAGAGCGCGCGTTTGCAAAGATGCTGGAGCACGCGGACGAGCCCGGCATTGAAGCCAGTTTACTGAAGGAACGCCGGTTTGACGAGGATCTGTGGATTGTCGAAATCGAGCCCGGAAACACGCCGGCCAGCGAGCTTTTGAACGTCACGAAGCCTTGAGCGCCACAGCCTCGGGCATGGATGAATTTGCCGGTCCGGCGCGCAGCGTCGCCGAAGCCTCCTCCGCCTTCCATTGGCGGACATTTCCCTGCGACTGCTCGCGAACCAATTTTTCGTAACGGGTGAGGAAGAGGGTGATTTCGGTTTTCTCGCGGACGATCACCGGGAAAAATGCGGCACAAATAATGAAGGCGTCCGCGGTTAAAACACCGGCCGCGTGCAACGCAGTCATCAATTCGGAAGGGGCGGAACGTTGCAGGATGCGCCTTGATCTTTCGAACGTGAGACCGTGCGTGTCAGCAAGCCCCGTGATGAAAAACGAATCATCTGCAAGCAATGCCGTTGCGCGCAGTTTTGCGGCGGTGTTTCCATACTCCGGTTTGGGCTTCGCCGTTTCGACCGGCGCGGGCAAGGGTTCCGGCGCCGCTGCCACGGTCTTGCCCCGCATCATCTCCCGCAGCGCACTGCGCGCAGCCTCGAGCTTTTCGGAGATTTCAA
>JANNRN010000176.1:0-3455 GCA_031401375.1 Phyllobacteriaceae bacterium
TCCCAGTTGCCGGAATTTTTCCGGGATCGGGGCCCAGGCGAACATGGTCGCCGCGGGCGCCGGCACATGGAAACCGGCCTTGCCAAAGCTCTCGACCATCACATCGCGGCGGCGCTTGTAAATCGAACGCACTTCCGCGACTTCAGAGCCGTCGCCGTTCAGCGCATGGGTGGCCGCCACCTGAATCGGGGTAAATGCCCCATAGTCGAGATAGGATTTAACGCGGGTCAGCGCCGCAATCAGCCGCTCATTGCCAACGGCGAAACCCATGCGCCAACCAGGCATGGAAAAAGTCTTGGACATCGAGGTAAACTCCACAGCGATGTCGATGGCGCCCGGCACCTGCAGGATCGAGGGCGGCGGTGTCCCGTCGAAGTAGATTTCGGCATAGGCCAAATCGGACAAGATGATGATGTCGTTCTTCTTGGCGAAGGCGACGACGTCCTTGTAGAAATCGAGCGTTGCGACCTGCGCGGTCGGGTTCGACGGGTAGGATACGATCATCGCCAGTGGTTTGGGAATTGAGTGCTTGACGCTGCGCTCAAGCGCGGGGACAAAATGCTCGTCCGGCTCGATCGGGATCGAACGGATCACGCCGCCCGACATGATGAAGCCGAAGGCATGGATCGGATAGGTCGGGTTCGGGCAAAGGATCACGTCGCCCGGCGCCGTGATTGCCTGCGCCATATTGGCAAAACCCTCTTTTGAGCCAAGCGTGGCAACGACCTGCGTGTCCGGGTTCAACTTGACGCCAAAGCGGCGCGCGTAATAGCCGGCCTGCGCGCGGCGCAATCCGGGGATGCCCTTGGATGAGGAATAGCGGTGTGTACGCGGATCGCGGACGGTCTCCACGAGTTTGTCGACAATGCCTTGCGGTGTCGGCAAATCCGGATTGCCCATGCCAAGATCAATAATGTCGGCGCCGGAAGCGCGGGCGCTGGCCTTGAGGCGGTTCACCTGTTCAAAAACATAAGGCGGCAGGCGGCGGGTTTTATGGAAATCTTCCATGGCAAATCGGGCTCCGGATGCGTGACCGGCTATACACAAAATAGCCAAAGGTCGATAGCGCGGAAACGGGGCTAGGGTCAGGACCTGTTAATTCCCCTTCAATGGTCGGAGGAAATTTTGTCGGATGCGCGGAGCGAAGGCGAAGGAAATGTCATCATTTTCAAGCCTTTGCGACAAAGTAGCCGCCAAAATTAACCCGATCCTGGAGGGACAGGCAACTGACGGCAAACTGCAGCGTCGAAATGCTTGACCGGGGAATAACCCCGCTCCGCGCAATTCTCCTTGCATTTTGCCGCCAGTTGCCTGCCATTGAAGGGGAATTAACAGGTCCTGACCCTAGCGGGCTTCAATTTCCTGAAGAGCCTCATTTCCATGTTGAAGACCGAGCAGGCGCAGACGGCGCATCTTTTCAGCGTAGCTTTCAGGTGAAGATGCGCCACTGCTCTGCGAAGCCCGGGCGGCGGCCAGGCCGCCGCGCAATGCGGCGGTGCCCTGCGGGCCAAGCTGGGTGGTTTCCGCAACGGGCATCCTGCCAAATTTCGGATACTCGCCGGTGTTTTTTGGCGTTTCACCGGCGGGCGCCGCAGGCGCCGGCATTGCCTCGGCTTTGGCAACTGTATTCTGTTGCGGCGCCGGCGCTGGCAAAGGCACAGTTTCCGCAGGCTCATTCAACGCGGCGCTGGGCGCCAGGTCTTCAACGGAAGCGGTCTGACAGCCGGCGAACAGAGCAAGCGCTGCGGCCAGCGCAAAAATTGAAATCACGGGGCTCGTCGGAGTTGTCTGTCGGTTCACGTTTGGAATTCCGGCCCTGCGTACACGTTGCTCTTGCGTTGAAAAAGCACTTTTGCAACGCGTATGGGTTATGCCTGTGCACATGACATGGTAATGTGTCAACAAATGGCCAATTGAGGCGGGGTAACGGGTATGAGCAAAAAGCCTGACGAACCGGCTGGCGGCGGCGACGAAGCGTCGTCGATCGAGCCCTATATCGTCAAGGATCCGGAAGCACTGGCGCGCAATCTGGCGCGGATGGTGGAACATGCCGGGAAGGCCGCCTCGGAGTGGCTGACACCGCGCGAGTCCGGCGAAAAGGTCGACAATGTCGGTCAGGCATTGTCCGACGCTGTCAAAACGTTTTCCAAAGTCTCGCAATACTGGCTGTCCGACCCCGCCCGGGCGCTCGAGGCTCAAACCGCGCTTTTCTCCGGGTTCATGGACGTGTGGACAAAGTCAATTGCACGCATGTCGGAAAATGGCGCCGCTGCTGCGCCCCAAGGCAAGCCGGACAAGCGATTTTCGGACCCGGATTGGGAGAAGCTCGCCTTTTTCGACTTTCTGAAGCAAGCCTATCTGGTGACGTCGGAATGGACGGAAAAACTGATCGAGAAGACGGAAGGACTTGATTCAGCCACGCGTCAAAAAGCCGAGTTCTATACGCGCCAGTTCACAAATGCCGTATCACCGGCCAATTTCGCGCTGACAAATCCTGAAGTCCTGAAGGAAACGATCAGTTCAAGCGGTGAGAATCTGGTTCGCGGCATGAAAATGCTGGCGGAGGACATCGCAGCCGGCCATGGCGACCTGAAACTGCGCCAGGCCGACTATTCGAAGTTTGCCGTCGGCGAAAACATGGCGCTCACGCCGGGCAAAGTCATCGGACGTTCGGATGTGTGCGAAATCATCCAATATGAGCCAAGCACGGACACGGTTCTCAAGCGCCCGCTGCTCATCTGCCCGCCGTGGATCAACAAGTTTTACATTCTCGATCTCAATCCCGAGAAATCGTTCATCCGCTGGGCGGTGGCGCAGGGCCACACCGTGTTTGTCATCTCCTGGGTCAACCCGGACGAACGGCACAAGAACAAGAACTGGGAATCCTATATCAACGAAGGCATCATCTTTGGACTGGACACCGTCGAAGAGGCCACTGGCGAGCACGACATCAACATGATCGGCTATTGCGTTGGCGGCACGTTGCTGGCTGCAGCGCTTGCCTTGATGGCGCGCAATGGTGATGAGCGCGTCAAATCGGTCACGTTCTTCACCACGCAGGTCGATTTCACCCATGGCGGCGATCTCAAGGTGTTCATCGACGAAGATCAGGTCCAAGCCGTTGAGGCCGCCATGGCGACCAAGGGCTATCTCGATGGCACCAAGATGGCGACAGCATTCAATATGCTCCGCTCCGGTGACCTGATCTGGCCCTATGTGGTGAACAATTACATGAGGGGCAAAGCGCCGGCGCCGTTCGACCTTTTGTACTGGAATTCCGATGCCACGCGCATGACGGCGGCCAACCATTCATTCTATCTGCGCAATTGCTACCTTGAGAACAATCTGAGCCGGGGAAAACTGGTGCTCGAAGGCGCGCCGGTCAATCTGTCCGACATTACCGTTCCCGTTTACAACATCGCGGCGAAAGAAGATCACATCGCCCCGGCCCGTTC
>JANNRN010000177.1:0-4416 GCA_031401375.1 Phyllobacteriaceae bacterium
CGGCGGTGTTTCCATACTCCGGTTTGGGCTTCGCCGTTTCGACCGGCGCGGGCAAGGGTTCCGGCGCCGCTGCCACGGTCTTGCCCCGCATCATCTCCCGCAGCGCACTGCGCGCAGCCTCGAGCTTTTCGGAGATTTCAATGGGGTTGGCGGCGATTGCCGGATGCAGGACCGGCAGGGATGTCTTGTCGGCAAACACCGCCGTGGCAACGCTCTCGTCGCCAAGAACAAGCAGAAAGTTGCGCAATTTGCCGCTGATATCGGTTCGCCTTGCGATGACACGGGCAAATGCCATGCCGCGGCGTTCAATGAGACTGACGAGATCTTCGTCTTTCAGCACCGGCGAACACAGGAGCAGCGCGGCGCAGGTTTCCGCCTCTTCCTCGCACAAGCGCATGACAAGCCGGTGCGGCACATGGGCGGAATGCGACATGCACGCGGCGGCCAGCCGGCGTGTGGCGGGCTCGGTGTAGGGGATGATGGGCAGTACGAGATCCTCGAGCAGATTGGCTTCGAGTTTTGTCGGGCGTGTCCGGGCAACGAATGACGAAACCGCCGCAGTCACAATCTGGTCCTTGCGGCTTTGGCTGTGCGTGTTTTCAAGGGCTCTGAACGGTGCGGTCACGATGCTGCTCACGGATACAAACGCGTATCGCGTCAAATTATTCACAATCCGTTTGCAAACTATTAACCTTGTGCCGTTTGAAGTGGTTTCCTCAGTAGATTTGCGGGTTTCAATGTGAGTTGCAGACAGGAACGGCGCTATGGCGACTGTGTTACAATTCCCGGCGGCGGACGCTGAACGAAAGACCATCGCAAAAGTGGGCGGCGCCGGCGCGCAAATCGTCTTCTTCACCGGTGTGCGTTATGAGCGCGTTGACCTGCCGGAAAAGCCGAAGCCGGCAAAACAGGCCAAGCCGCGTTCAGGCGCTCGCGAACTGCTGCTGGCGCTTTGAATGAAGGCTGCCCTTCGTCGCTGCAAGACGGCACTGGATTTGGCGCGAGATCACCCATCCATCCGGTAGATCCGCTTTACCTCCCCGCCCGCCGGTCTACTGAAAAGCAATCCAAACCTCGGATCCAAGTCAAATCGTCGCGACTGAACTTGACGGAATTACCACGGGTGTGTGGGCTCAACAGCTCACTTGCCTTGACCATCATAATGTCTTGCCACTGCTGAACAGACTCGGCTATAGGCGAGTTGAAAACTGCTCGTCGAGCAAGTATCCAACAAGATGAATATGTCGGGCGAACCTTTGCAAGCCCGCTTTGAAGTGACCTGCTCTTGGAGTTGAGATGACGATCAGCATATCTTTAGCAAAAAGGGCCATGAGGCTTGTGGAAAGATTTCCCAGGAGCGATGATCTTGCGCTGGCGCAAATATTTGACCACGATACATTCAAGAATGCTTCGGATTCCGGAAAATGCGAGATTATGCGTGTTTCCTCGCGCTTTCGTATGGACCATGAGCATGCGATCCCGTTCGAACGGCACTTCAAACGTCCAATTCGTCCGTACCTCGAGGGAAAAATTGTGCTTGACCTGGGCTGCTTTACGGGCGGTCGAACAGTCGCATGGCACAAGAAATACAACATCGGCAAGTCCTATGGTATTGACGTCGAACAGATATTTATCGATGCATCCCGGCAGTTTGCGAAAGAAGAAGGCGTTGACGCGGAATTTGCGATTGGGTTTGGCGAGGCAATTCCGTTTCCCGACCAAAAGTTTGATGCAATCGTCAGCTTTGATGTCTTAGAACATGTTCGCGATGTGGGCAAAACAATGGCTGAATGCTCACGTGTCCTTAAGCCCGGTGGCGTCCTGATCGTGGTGTTTCCGCCATTCTACTGCCCGACCGAACACCATTTGTCCGGCGTCAGCTGGACGCCTGCGATTCACTGGTTTTTCAACAAGAACACACTTTTCAGCGCATACCGCGAGATCATCAAAGAGCGGCCGGGTGCTGAGTGGTATTTGCCTTCAAACGAGCACCTTCATGATTGGGAGGCGCTATACACCTTGAACGGCATCAACGTATCAAAGTTTCAGACAATTGTGCGCGAGCAAGGCTGGAAGGCCGACGAGATTGATCTGCCCTTTTGGCTGGCAACGACCCGGCATGTCCATAACCATCAATGGCGCCGCAATCTGTGGCGCGTGCTGGGTTTGGTAAACAAGGTGCCGGGTATCCGCGAACTGGCAACTGACCGAATATGTGCCATTCTCCGCAAGCCCTGATGCTTCCCAGATTTTCTCGGGCCTTCATCAATAGAGATCACAACTGATACTGTCGAGAAAGCCAAGCACCGCGGGGCGCATGCTGTCGTCTTCAACGAAGGCGCGAAGCACGACGAATCCTTCATTGATGCGGGTCTCGGCAATGATGGACGCGCCAAGCTCTGGCGCCAGACCTTTCCGCAATTCCACGATCTGGGGCGGCGTCGCGATGATCACATTAAGACCGGCCTGATTTGCCGTGCGGTCATTGATCGAAAAAATGTTCGCGCCAACGCGATCGTAAATCGACAGGGACCAGAAGGGCACGCTTGCGTCAGAGACGATTTCGATCGGGCCTTCTTCAAGGTCAAAGCGGCAGGCGGCTGACTCGAACGTCGGGTCGAGCGCCCGGATCGAGGCCGCCGCATCACCGCCGTGACCGATGAGATGAAACTGGTTGGGATTGCCGAGCCCTGACAGGCGCGTCCACGCATCGACACCGGAGACCGTGGGAATGAGGAGAAGCGTCGCGATATGCACGATGCCCGCACCCAATATTCCGGCAATCAGTGCGTAAATCAACTTACCCATTGCATTCGCTGCGCTTTATTTCAGGAAACTTCATGTCGACCAGCCCGGCATTTGTCCCGACCGGCGTGTCGTACAGCGAAAGCACGAGATGGTAGTTTCCCGGGCCCGCCGACTTGACGGCGAGCCAGTTTCCCGCACGTGCCGACGGGGCAACCGTGATGACCAGATCGTCGGGGCCAAACAAAACGATGTCGCGCGAATGCAGCACCGACGGCAGATACTCTCCCGCGTTGAGCGGCATTTCATCTCTGGAACTTGCGTAAAGCGTCCATAACCGGCCAACGGGACTGACGCCGCTCACGACATATTCGCATCCAAACTGCAGCGCCCGCCCGTCAGAATCCCTGTCGGCATAAAAGCGGATCCCCTCTGCCGCGCCCAGGGGTAGCGTGCCGTTGCGGGCCAGCCGCGCCTTTTCATATGGGTCGGCATTGGGTGTGCCGGTATCGGGGAAGGCGGTCCACGAACCGATCTGAAGGCCGCCGAAACGCTCGTTGCCGGAAACCGATCTGAAAGTCAGCCATGATCCGCCGCCAAGGGCGATGGCAAGGGCAAGTCCGATAAGGCCGAGATTTTTGAGCATGCTGACGGATAATGCGATTTTGTCTCATCGTGCAAGGGCAGGGCGCCTTTTGGTTGAGAGGTTGCTCCCCCTCTGCGTCACGGCTGCGCGCGCGCCGCCACCGCGGCGAGAAAGAAATCGCTTCTGCTGCATCAAGCACCGTCTGGCTACAGTAGCGGAGGTTTGTGGCGTCCCTGTGCACTACTTCGCCCGGCCCAGCCCCGTTCAAGCCGCGCGCGCCGTCAGTCGAATGCCGAGCGCCTTCAGCACACCGAGAAATGTCGACAATTTTGGATCTCCCTCCGCGGTCAGCGCCTTGTAGAGCGCCTCGCGCGTCACGCCGGCGTCGCGGGCCAGCTGCGACATGCCTTTTGCCCGCGCAACCACGCCGAGTACATGGGTGATGACCGCCGGATCGCCATCTTCGAAAGCGGCCTCGATATAGGCGGCGATGGAAGCGGCATCGCCGAGATAGTCGGCGGAGTCATAGGGAATTGTTTCAAGCGCCATCACTCAGTTCCTTTGTCGCTGATGCCGCCAGTCTGTGCGCTGTCATCGAAATAAATGTGGGAGTGTTTCCGGCACCCTCGGCACCGCCCCTCATCCGCCTTTTGGGCACCTTCTCCCCGCAAGTGGCGGGGAGAAGGAGATCACCGCCAGCGCTGGCACTTGCCTTCTCTCCGTCTTCACGGGGAGAAGGTGGCCCAAAGGGTCGGATGAGGGGCAGCGCTAAGTATGGGGGAATTAACCCACTTCGTCTGTTCCTGGAATGCGCGCAACAGCCCGCCGATCCCGAAGCCCAGTCAGCCATTTGCCGAATTCCGGGGTTTGGCGGATTTCTATCATCTGTGAAATGTGGTTCACAACAACGGAAATGTCAACTACATTTCACAGGCTTGGGCGCCGGGGCTCTTACCATCCCCCATCCTCCGATGGGGGCGAGGAGATGGCTGCGGGTTACTCGCCGGTGGAGAACAGGGCAGGGGCTTTTCTGAAGAGCGCGTTGATCGTGGGTGAGGTCAGCGTGGCGGGGCGAAACACAGCCA